>NZ_BAAAGU010000008.1:0-127180 GCF_039524635.1 Streptomyces thermocarboxydovorans
CGCCGACCGCCAGGAGGCCCTCGTGTCCCACCGTAACGCCCCGCTGACCCCGACCGGCAGGCTGCGTCTGGCCCGGTACCAGCCAGCCGCGTCACCAACCTCTCCGAACAGCACACCTAGCGCTGCGTGCAGAAGGCGCATGCGAGGCGCCTGGTAGGGGCCGGTGTGCTCGCAGGTCTTACTTGGCGTGCATCACCGCGTAGATCATGACGAAGGCCACTACGTGGATTCCGAAGAGGAAGTAGCCCAGGTAGATCCAGACGTAGCGTTCGCGCTTCTTCTCCAGGGCGAGGCGCTTCTGTTCGGCGTCGTCGGTCATGGCTGTTCCCTGTGGACCTTGGTGTTGGAGGCCTGGGCGCGGGGGCGGACGACCAGGAGGTCGATGTTGACGTGGCTGGGCCGGGTGACGGCCCAGGTGATGGTGTCGGCGACGTCCTCGGCGGTGAGGGGTTCGGCGACGCCCTCGTAGACCTTGGCGGCCTTCTCCGCGTCGCCGCCGAAGCGGGTGAGGGCGAACTCCTCGGTCTTCACCATGCCGGGGGCGATCTCGATGACGCGGACCGGGCGGCCGACGATCTCCAGGCGGAGGGTCTCGGCGAGGACGTGCTCGGCGTGCTTGGCGGCGGCATAGCCGGCGCCGCCCTCGTAGGTGGCGTGGCCGGCGGTGGAGGAGACCACGACGACCGTGCCGTCGCCGCTGGCGTCCAGCTTGGGGAGCAGCGCCTGGGTGAGGTTGAGGGTGCCGATGACGTTGGTCTCGTACATCCGGCGCCAGTCGTCGGGGTCGCCGGTGGCGACGGGGTCGGCGCCGAGTGCGCCGCCGGCGTTGTTGACGAGGACGCCGAGGGTCTTGAAGGCGGTGGCGAACTCGTCGACCGCGGCGCGGTCGGTGACGTCGAGGGGGTAGGCGGTCGCGGAGTACCCGGCGGCGTTGATCTCCTCGGCGATGGCCTCGATGCGGTCCTTGCGGCGGGCGGTGAGGACGACGCGGTAGCCGGCGGCGGCCAGTCCGCGTGCGGTGGCGGCGCCGATTCCGCTGCTCGCACCGGTGACGACGGCGATGCGGGAGGCTGCGGGCGGTGCGGCGCTGGCCATGGCTGCGGCTCCTCGGGCGGGCTCGGGCGGTGTCGGGGTCGTGCGGCCAGCATAGGCGCGCCCCGGTCGCCGCCTTTGCGCCGGTGTCATCCGTTCCTGGGCGTCCACATGATCACGGCCATGCCGGCGAGGCAGATCAGCGCGCCGGTGATGTCCCAGCGGTCGGGGCGGTAGCCGTCGGCGATCACGCCCCAGAGGATGGACCCGGCGACGAAGATGCCGCCGTACGCGGCGAGTACGCGGCCGAAGTGGGCGTCGGGCTGGAAGGTGGCGACGAAGCCGTAGGCGCCGAGGGCGAGCACTCCGCCGGCGGCCCACATCCAGCCGCGGTGCTCGCGTACGCCCTGCCAGACCAGCCAGGCGCCGCCGATCTCGAAGAGGGCGGCGAGGACGAAGAGGGCGGCGGAGCGGAGGATCAGCATGCGGGCAGCTTCGCACGGGGCGCGGGGGCGGTCCCTCCCTTACCTCCGCCCTTGTTGTCACCTCGTTGGAGGGCGTCCCGGGGGTGCCGCGGCGGGGATACCTCCTGCATGTCGGGAAACGCGCGGTCGCGGCTGCTGGCGGAGCTGTCCGTGGTCGCGCGCCGGTACATCGCCTCGTACGCCCTGTTCAATCAGGCGGTCGCCGATCATCTGGGGCTGCATCCGACCGATCTGCAGTGCCTGAACCTGCTGACGCTGGAGGGCGGCCCGGTGACGACCGGCCGCATCGCGGAGCTGACGGGGCTGACGACGGGTTCGGCGACCCGCCTGGTCGACCGCCTGGAGCGGGCCGGCTATGTCGAGCGGCGCCGTGACACGGAGGACCGCCGCCGGGTCCTGGTGGCCCCGGTGCCGGAGCGGGCGGCGGAGTTCGAGCGTGTGTGGGAGCGGCTGGGCGGCGGCTGGCTGGCCCTCTTCGACGACCTCGACGACGAGCAGCTCGCCCTGTTCATCGACCACATGCGCCGCACCACGGAGTTCAGCGCCCGCCAGACGGCCCGGCTCCGGGCGGGGGAGGTGCCCTAGCCCCGCGGTGCCTAGGAGTTCTCGGCGTCGTAGCGTTCGCGGGCCTGGTGGACCTGCTCGATGTGGGTCTCGGCCCAGTCCTTCACGGCGGTCAGGAGGCGGGCGAGGCTCTCGCCGAGGGGGGTGAGGGTGTAGTCGACGCGGACGGGGACGGACGGGGTGACGGTGCGGCTGATCAGGCCGTCGCGTTCCAGGGTGCGCAGGGTCTGGGTGAGCATCTTCGGGCTGACGCCGGCGATCTTGCGGCCGAGTTCGCTGTAGCGCTTGGGGCCGGAGGCGAGTGCGGCGACGACCAGGGCGACCCACTTGTCGCTGATGCGGTCGAGGAGCTGGTTGGTGGGGCAGTCGCGCAGGAAGGCGTCGTACTCGATGCGGGCCTGCTCGCGGCGCTGGGCCGCTGTGGTGGTCGGCATGACTCACTCCTCGGGTACATACGCACTCTGCGGTAACTACTTCCCTCTGGATAGTAGCTCTTCCTAGGGTTGCAGTCAGTCGTGGGCGACGGAGGAACGGGACGGCTCACGGCGGACGGACCGAGGTGAAGGAGTTCTCGTCATGGGTGGCATGCGTGCGGCAGTGGTGACGTCGTTCGGCGGGCCGGAGAGCGTGCGGATCGTGCCGGCCGAGGTGCCGGAGCCGGGTGAGGGGGAGGTGCGGATCAAGGTCGCGGCGGCGGCGCTGAACCCGGTGGACGCGGCGGTGCGCGAGGGCGTCTTCGGCGGGGCCGGGCGGACGCTCGGGCTGGGCTGGGACGTCGCGGGGGTCGTGGATGCGGTGGGCCCGGAGGTCTCAGCGGTTCCGGCGGGTCCGGCGGGTGCGGCGGCCGGATGGGGCGTCGGCGACGAGGTGGTGGCTCTGCAGTACGGGATGATCAAGCCGCTGGGCACTCACGCCGAGTACGTGGTGGTGCCCGCGGACGCGGTGACGAGGGCGCCGCGCACGGCCGACGCGGTGCGGGCGGCGACGCTTCCGCTGAACGCGCTGGCCGCGGCCCGGGCGCTGGATCTGCTGGACCCGGCCCCCGGCTCGTCGCTGCTGGTGACGGGTGCGGCCGGTGCGGTCGGCGGCTACGCCGTCCAGCTCGCCGCGCTGCGCGGGGTGAAGGTCACCGGGCTCGCCCGGCAGGGCGACGAGGAGTTCGTGCGGTCGCTGGGTGCCGCGGACTTCGTCAGCGGTGAGCCCGCGGCCGGCGGCTTCGACGCCGTGCTGGACGCGGCGGTCCTCGGCGGGCGGGCGGTGTCCTGGGCCCGGGACGGCGGAGCGTACGCCGGCCTCATTCCGACGGCCGTGCCGGCCGCGGAGCGCGGGGTGCGGGTGGCCGGGGTGGAGGTGACCGCCGACGGGGCCCGGCTGGCGGAGCTGGTCCGGCTGGTGGACGAGGGGAGGCTGACGCTGCGGGTCGCCGGGACGTTCGCCCTGGACGACGCGGTGAAGGCGCACGCCCGGCTGGCGGAGGGCGGGGTGCGCGGGCGGTTGGTGCTGGTTCCGTAGCCCGCAGGCCGTGGCCGTCTCTGGGGGGCGGCGCCGGGCCCGGTCGCGTTCTGTGCGGCTGGGCCTTCCTGCCCGCGAGTGGCCGCGAGTGGAGCTACGCGGCCGGACCTTCCGGTCTGCGGGTGAAGGTGAAGGTGATGCCCGCCTGGCCGGCGAGTTCGCCGCCGGAGCCCAGCAGGGACACCGTGCCCTTGGCGCTGATCTCGGCGCTGAAGCTCACTTCGTCGAGCTGGAACTCTCCGGCCTTCTCGGGCAGCGAGGCGAGCACGTCCCGCATCGTCGCGACGAAGTCGTGCAGGCGGGTCTGCAGTTCGGCGGCGGGGATCTCCGTCCTTGCCGCCCGCCATTCGTCCAGGCGGCGCAGTGACAGCCGGTCGGTGCGGCCCTGGCCGGTGTCCTCCAGGCCGAGGACGCTGATGGTGCCGGCGCGGTCCCCGGCGGCGTTCTCAGGGGTGGTCTGCTCGGGCGGGGTCACAGGGCTGCTCCTCCAAGGTCGGACGGACGTGCAGGTCGGGGTCGGCGTAGGCGGCGTAGCTCAGGCCGAGGGGGTTGCCCAGGGTGTGCAGGAGGTGCCGTCGGCTCTCCAGCAGGGCGCGGCCGAGGGGGATGCGCCGGATGAGGAATCTCTCGTAGAGGGCCTGGGAGAAGGCCGCGGCGACGTCGTCCGGGATCTCTGTCTCGGTGCCGATGAACCCCCGGTTGCCGTTCATGAGGAAGAGATACGGGAACGACGGCGCGTCCTGGGCGCGCAGCCGGCCGGAGCCGCAGGCGTTCATGGTCACGAGCGGCAGCTCGAAGTCGCGTTCGTCGTGGCTGACGGCGAGGGCGACGAGGTCGGCGCCCAGGGTGCGCAGCGTGGTGCGGGAGTGGTGGCCGGCGCCGCTGAGTTCGATCTCCGCGGCGAGGGGGTCGTCGGAGCGGGTGTAGCAGTGGCAGGCGAAGTGCTGGAGCTGGTCGGGCAGGGCGCGCCGTGCGCCGTCGAGGAGGAGCCGGGGGTCGAAGATCTGCTCGGCGAGGGTGGGTTCGCCGTTCGCCTCGTGCGGGTAGGGGCCTTCGAGGTCGACGTGGGCGTGTGCGGCGCCGGTGAACCAGGCGAGCTCCGTCATGGCCCCGTCGAGGTCTTCGTAGTAGAGGAAGCGGGCGGGCAGCCGGCCCTGCGGTCCGGTGCTCAGGGCGGTGGCTCCGGTGCCGCCGCGGATCGGGGCGGGGAGCAGGGCGCGGCGCACGATGCAGGAGAAGCCGGCGAAGGTGCTGCACGCGGTGACGAATTCCGCGCGGTTCTCGATGCGCGGTCCGGGCGCGATGTCGGACAGCGGCAGGAATTCCAGGGGCAGAAAGCTGTCGCCGGGGCCGACGCATTCGACGAGGGGCGGCGGGAGGGTGGGGTTCCGGGCGAAGGGTACGGCCTGCCGCCAGAAGGACTGAAGGCCTTTCAGCACCGCCGGCCGGGGACCGAAGAGGGTGAACAGCAGGCTGCGGCCGAGACTGTGCAGGCGCTGGAAGACCCGGTCGAGGTCCTTGTCGTCCTCCACGGCGAGGGTCGGCAGGTCGTCCTTGAGACGGGCCAGTTCGCGGTCCAGCTCGTGGCGGGCCCGGGTGAGGGAGTCGCTGCCGACGAGGGTGACCGACAGGGGCGGCACACCGGGCCGGCGTGCGGTGAAGTCGAGGGTGGTGGCCTCACGGTTCGTCATGACGCGGACGGAGACGTCGGGTCGGTGCGCCTGTCTCATGCGTCGGTCGCGTCCTCGCCCTCGGTGCCCGATGTCCGGGGCGTCTCGTCGGGTTCCCCGGCCGCCGGGATGTCCGGTGCGGCCTGCACCTCGATCTTCAGGGCGGCGACCTGGATCAGACGGCCCGCCTGGTAGAGCTGGAACCACACCTCGTGGATGCCCGGCTGTCCGGGCAGCCGGAAGCCGAAGGGCGTCTGCACCTCGTGCGCCACGCTGAGGCTCTTGCGCTGGGGCAGCGGGGTGAGGGTGGAGCTGTCCACCATGGCGTCGAACTGCACGCTGGTCGCCTCCCGGCCGCCTTCGACACGGATCGGCTGGTAGACGAAGAACTCCTGCCCGGCGTCCGCGGCGACGAGGCCGGCCGTGTTCTGGGCGCGCCGGTCGCGGACGACGGAGAGCATCAGGCTGATCCGGCCGCCCGCGGTGGCCTTGAGCGTGCCGTGCTCGGCCCGCAGAGGCGGTTCGTCGCTGTCCGCCCGCCGGTCCGGTTCGATGGCCAGGTATCCGACGAAGTTCGTCAGCGGGGGGCCGGTCACGGTGTCCTCGAGCGAGGTGCGGATGGCGGCGCCCATCTCCTGCTGCAGGCTCTGCCGCAGCTGAGCGAATTGGTTCTTCAGCCGGTCGCCGACCGGTTCGGCCGTGCTGCGGGCGATGTCGCGGGCCAGCCGGGACAGGTGTTCCTCCCCGAGCGTGATCCGGGTGGGTGCGTGCGGGGCCGGGGGACCGTAGGCGTCGCGCATGGCCGAGTGCACCGCCGCCCAGACCTCCTCCCGGATGTCGCGGCGCAGCCGGCCCAGGTCCGTGGGGTCGGCGGCCGTCGGCGAGAGCGGTGGGGTGGGCGGCCAGTGGCCCGGTCGGGGGGCCGCCGGGCGCGTCGGGTCGGCAGCGGTCCGGGGGTGCGCTGCGGAGGGCTGCCCCAGGTCAGGTTCGTGGGGGGCGCCCTCGCGGAGCAGTGGCGCGGGAGGGAAGCCGGGGAGGCGGTCACCGCTCAGGGCCGGTGCCAGCAGGATCATGCGGTCGGTGTTCTCGGGGAGTTCCAGCTGCATGGTGCGGGCCAGGGGGAAGCGAAGGATGTCGATCGCCTGTGCCTTGGCGCGGGTGCTCTCGACGAGCCGTCGGCGGGCCTGCGTGATGGCGAACCCGGCGGGCAGTACCGGCCCGGCGGCGGCCACGGAGGCGAAGAGCGCCGGGTCGGGGACGGCGTCCGTGGGCCACAGGTAGCCGGCCGTCGCGCAGGCGATCGCGCCCCAGACGGCCGTGGTGCACAGGGCGCCGGCGGCGATGAGGCGCCAGATCAGCACCCTGCGTTCGAGGCGGCGGACGCGTTGCCTGACGGTGGGGGTGGCCACCACGTCCACCCGGGGCCACATCGTGTCGACGGCGAGTCCGGTGGACAGTGCGAGGTCGCGGTGGACGGCGGCCAGATCGGGCGAGAGCAGGGGGTGGGCGAGCAGGTGGCGTACCGCGCCTCCACGGCCGGGGAAGGTGATCAGGGCGGCGTGAGGCCCCAGCTGCCGCTCGACTTCCCGCTCCCGCCTGAGGGCTTCCGGCTCCCAGTCCGCCTCTCCCCCCTCCCAGTACGCGGGCTCGCGGTAGCCGTGCTCCCTGTCGCGGTAGCCGCGTTCCCTTTCGCGGTAGCCGCGCTGCCTGTCGTGGTCGACGGGCTGAGCGGCACGGCGTACCGCGAGGACCAGACGGGCGACGTCCCTCTCGGGGAGCGCGGTGTCCAGCCACTTCAGGACGCCGGCTTGAAGGACGAGCAGGAGCACGGCCGTTGCCGCGAGCCCGGTGACGCCCGCCAGTACGGCCTGCGCGGAGTCCCACGTACGGGACTCCCAGGCGGCCCAGCCGGTCGTGCCCAGCGGCACGATCAGCCCGGCGAGCTGCGCTCCGGGGGGACCGGTGTCCGCCGCGCGCCCCCGGAGTCCCCGGGCGGCGCCCGTCACGGCGGCCAGCAGTGCCAGGGCCGTGATGACACCGACGGCTGCCCGCGTGGGCACGGCGATGTCCCCCCGCACGAAGGCGTCGGTCACCGCGCCCAGGCCCCCCGCCGCTGCGAGGGTGACGCCCAGGAGGAAGCAGTAGTCCTCTGCGGCCGGCGAGGTGGAGTAGTCGAGCAGCCAGAACAGTGCCGCCGACAGGAGCAGCAGCGAGCCAAGCAGCCATGCCGCCCAGAGCGGTCCGTGCGCGGCGGAGCGGATGGTGAGCCAGGACCCGCACAGCACGCTCACCGCGAAGGCCCAGAGAGCGCGGTGGTCCTCGGAGGGGGCCGACCCGGTGCCGTGGACGGCGGCGATGGAGGTGACGCGCCAGGTCGCGGCGGCGACCAGCGCCAGCATCAGACCGCCCGCCGTCGCCGTCACCGTCACGGGCCCGGTGCGGGCGGCCCTCGCGGTGATCAGCAGCAGCTCGGCGAACAGGGTGGCCGACAGCAGCGCGTGGGTACGCAGGTGCCGTGCCCGCGCCTTGCTCGGGCGGGGGCCGGTGCAACTCGTCACGGCCGGCCCCGGGCGGGTGCCGGCCGCCCCGGGCCCCAGGCGCGCGACCGCGATCTCGGCGCCTCCCCAGGCCGATGCGGCCAGCGCCAGCCAGAGCATGAGCCTGGCCGCGGCCGGGAGGAAGTCGTGCACCGGCATCGTGACGGCGAGCAGCCCTCCCGCCGCTGCCGCGCCGCTCGCCACGGCAGCCGCGGCGGCGGTGCCGGTTCGCCCCCGCCTCGCATCCGATGCCATCGCACCCCCGCCGATGCCCACGCCGCCCGTTCCGGACTGCCCAGTATCGCCACTCACCGTGGCTGTCGCAGTACCTGTGGTGAAGTTCGCGCGGGCGGTGAGTGGAGAACCGGAGAAGGGCGGCGCCGGTGGTGACGGAATAGGGCTGCCGGGTCCGCGGTTCACCCGTATAGTTGAAGCGTAAACAAAGTGGAGGGTGAGCGGGATGCAGTTCGGGATCTTCAGCGTCGGGGACGTCACCCCCGATCCGACCACGGGGCGCACCCCGACCGAGCGGGAGCGCGGCCTGAGGCCCGAACCGCGCGACCTCGCCGTGGACATCACGCCGCACAACGTCACCAGCGGTCGCGATTTTCCCCTTCACCAGCGGTTTCCCCGGGCGGGCGCCGGCGTGAGCCGTGAGAGGGCGGTAAGACGTGAGCCGGTGAGAGGCCGGTAAGAACGGCCCCCGCTCTCACCGGCGGCCCCTGCCCCGCAGGGCGACGCTTGGCACACTGGGCACGTGCCGCACACCGTTCTGCTCGCCGAAGACGACCGAGCCATCCGCAACGCCCTGGAACGCGCCCTGACCCTGGAGGGCTACCGGGTCACGGCCGTCGCCGACGGCGTGGAGGCGCTGGCGGAGGCCCACCGCAGCCGGCCCGATGTGCTGGTGCTGGACGTGATGATGCCCGGCATCGACGGGCTCCAGGTGTGCCGGGTGCTGCGCGCCGAGGGCGACCGCACCCCCGTGCTGATGCTGACCGCGCTGGTGGAGACCGCCGACCGGATCGCCGGCCTGGACGCGGGCGCGGACGACTACGTGGTCAAGCCGTTCGACGTGGAGGAGGTGTTCGCCCGGCTGCGCGCCCTGCTGCGCCGGGCCGCCCCCGCCCCGGAGCCGAACGGCACCGGCCCCTCCGCCGCCCAGCCGCACGCGCCGAACGCCTCCGCGCCCGGCAGGCTGCTGGAGGCGGCCGGGCTGCGCATGGACCCGCAGGCCCGCCGCGCCTGGCGGGGCGAGCGCGAACTGGAGCTGACCCGCACCGAGTTCGAACTGCTTGAGCTGCTGCTGCGCAACGCGGGTGTCGTCCTGGACCACGCCACCATCTACGACCGCATCTGGGGCTACGACTTCGGCCCCGGCTCCAAGAACCTCGCCGTCTACGTCGGTTACCTGCGCCGCAAGCTCGACCAGCCCGGCGCGCCGCAGCTGATCCACACGGTGCGCGGGGTCGGTTACGTGCTGCGGGAGGACTGAGGTGCGGGCGCCGGGCAGCGCGCGCCCCGCACGCGGGCGGCGCCGGCTGCGGCTGCTGTCGCTGGGGACCACCTTCGCGGTGGCGTTCGCCTCGGTGACCGCCGTCGTCACCGTGCTGGTCGGCCTGCTCTCCTACAGCGCCGCCGCCCGGCTGGTGCGGGTGGACCAGCAGTCCGTGTTCGACGAGGTGGTGCAGGACCTGCGCCAGGAGGTGCGGGCGAACCGGATGACGCCGGTCGACTTCTCCTCCACCGCCCCCGGCCACGACCTGGTGCGGCCCGCGCGGACCGACGTCCAGGTGCTCGGGCCGGACGGCGGCGTCTTCGACCCGGGCAGCCCCGGCCTGCCGGTGACCGACGCCGACCGCGAGGTCGCCGCCGCGCGCACCGCCGGGCAGGTGGTGACGCACGCGGAGGTCGACGTCGGCGACGACGTCTACCGGGTCGCGACGGTCGCACTCGGCGGCAGCCGGGGCGCGGTGCAGGTCGCCCAGGAGTCCAGCGACACCGAGGACCTGCTGCGCGCGCTGCAACGGCGCACGCTGGTGCTGATGGTGGCGGTGGTCGTCGGCGCCGGGCTGTTCGGCTGGTGGCTGGCCCGGCGGATCACCCGCCGGCTGGTCGTCCTGACCGACGCCGCGGAGATCGTCGCCCGAACCCGCCGGCTCGGCATCCAGGTGCCGGTCACCGGACAGGACGAGGTGGGCCGGCTGGGCCGCGCCTTCGACCGGATGCTGGGCCGGCTCGCCCAGTCCGAGGAGGACCAGCGCCGCCTGGTCCAGGACGCCGGCCACGAACTGCGCACCCCGCTCACCTCGTTGCGCACCAACATCTCGCTGCTGCGCCGCATCGACGAACTCCCGCCCGGCACCCGGGAGGAACTGGTCGACGACCTCACCCAGGAGGCCCGCGAACTGACCGACCTGGTCAACGAGTTGGTCGACCTCGCGGCCGGCCAGTCGGACAGCGAGCCGCCGCAGCAGCTCGACCTCGCCGAGATCGCCGAGGACGTCGCCGGTCTGGCCCGCCGCCGCAGCGGGCGGGAGATCCTGGTCCGGGCGAGCGGCGACACCACCACCGAGGGACGGCCCGGCATGCTGACGCGGGCGCTGTCCAACCTGGTGGAGAACGCGGTCAAGTTCGACCGGGACGGCAACCAGCCGGTGGAGATCGCCGTCGCCGGCCCCGCCCGGCCGGGGACGGTACGGGTGGAAGTACTGGACCGGGGGCCCGGCATCGCCGAGGACGACCTGATCCGCGTCTTCGACCGCTTCTACCGCGCCCCCGCCGCCCGCTCCCTCCCCGGCTCCGGCCTCGGCCTGTCCATCGTCCGCGAGGTCGCCCTCGCCCACGGCGGAGCCCCCTACGCCTTCCAACGGGAGGGCGGCGGCACCGTGATCGGCTTCACGGTGGCGGGAGCCGGGGCACGCGAAGAGGACTGAGCCGGCCGCAAGGCTGCTCGTCGCGTACCCCGGCTCTGCCGCCGCCCGCGCCCCGTGTCCCCTGCCTCCTCCCCCACGGGTCCCGCCCTTGCCGCCGCCCGGATCCCGTCCGCGCCGAGGTTGGCGACCACGGCATGCGCCGCACCAGCTGGCAGGACCTGGACCAGGTGGACCACTGGCGCCGCTGCCTCACCGACCCGCAGGCTTACCTCCGGCACGTCCTGGGCTGAGCCCGCCCACCGGGCCGATGCGGCCCGCCCGGCCGTCGCGGCTTTCCCACGGCCGCCCGATGACTTCCGGCCCGCGCGGGTGTCTGAACGTACGTACTCACCCACCGCAGCCCATACGACGGAGACGCGATCATGAGCAGCACCGAGCAGACCACCGCGGCCAACGGCTTCCCCTACACCCTCACCCGCACCCTGGACGCCCCCGCGGCCACCGTGTGGCAGGCCTGGACCACCCCCGACCAGTACGCCCAGTGGGCCTACTGCGCTCCCGGCTCGGTCGAGATGGACGTCCGCCCGGGCGGCAGCTGGAAGGCCACCGTGGTCACCCCGGACGGCGGCGAGTTCCCGCTGACCGGCAGCTACCTGGAGGTGGCCGAGAACCACCGCCTGGTCATCGGCATGAACGCCCCCGGAAAGCCCGAGCCGGAGACGATGAGCGTGGAACTCACCCCGCAGGACGCCGGCCGCACCCGCATCGTCGTCCACCAGACCTGCGGCACCACCGAGGAACGGGACATGGCGGAGCAGGGCAGCACCATGCTGCTCAACAGCCTGACGACCTACCTGTCGGGCTGACCAACACCGGAAACAACCCGAAGCGCCGGAAACACCGGAGACCGCATCCGAACAATCGGGTGCGGTTTTCCGTATGTCTTGGACGGGCCGGAGGCTTTTCGTTATCCCGTCCCGGGCAGTGGCTCTCCTCTTGTGCAGGGCGGGACAGCCCCGGACCGAGAAGGAGAGTGGACGAGCATGGCAGCGAGCGGGGACATAGGCGCGGCGGTCGTCGAGGCGGCGCGCAGCGGTGACCAGCGGGCGCAGGACGAGCTCGTCGCCGGCTGCCTGCCGCTGGTCTGCAGCATCGTGGGCCGGGCGCTGAACGGTCACCCGGACGTCGACGACGTGGTGCAGGAGACCATGCTGCGCGCCCTGCGTTCGCTCGGCTCGCTGGCCGACCCCGCCAAGTTCCGGTCCTGGCTGGTGGCCATCACCATGAACCAGATACGCCACCACTGGCGCGACGGCCGTTCCGAACCGGCCAGCCGGGGACTGCACGACGCGTACGACGTCGCCGACCCCGGCGCCGACTTCGTGGACCTGACCATCATCCGGCTCGGACTGGAGGGCCAGCGGCGCGAGGTCGCGGAGGCCACCCGCTGGCTGGACCCCGACGACCAGGCGCTGCTGTCCCTGTGGTGGCTGGAAGCGGCGGGCGAGCTGACCCGCGCGGAGGTGGCCGCGGCGCTGGAGCTGTCGCCGCAGCACACGGCGGTCCGTGTGCAGCGCATGAAGGCCCAGCTGGAGACGGCACGGCTGGTGGTACGGGCGCTGGCGGCGCAGCCCCGCTGCGTGCTGCTGGACGAGACGGCGGTCGCCCGCGCCACCCAGCCCGAACGCACCAAGACCGCGCAGCAGCAGCCGCGGAAGAAGCCGTCGACCGCCCCGCAGGCCGCCCCCGCCGGCTCGCCCGCCGCGCAGGTCCTGGCGCTCACCAACGCCGAGCGCAGCAAGACCGGTTGCGGACCGGTGACCGCCGACAGCCGCCTGGCCAAGGCCGCCCAGCTGCACAGCGAGGACATGTCGGCCAACAACTACTTCAGCCACACCAGCCAGGACGGCCGCTCCTTCGCCGACCGCGCCAAGGCCCAGGGCTACCCGAGCCCCGGCGCCGAGAACATCGCCAAGGGCCAGAGTTCCGCCGCGGCGGTCATGGACGCCTGGATGAACTCTCCCGGCCACCGCGCGAACATCCTCAACTGCGACCTCAAGACCATGGGCGTCGGCGTCACCACCAGCGACTGGACCTGGACCCAGGTCTTCGGCTTCTGAACCGCCGGTGACGGGGCCGGAAATGGCGGGAAGCCGGAAATGCGAGGATGAGCCGCGATGAGTCCTGGGTGGGGATGGCGCACGACGCGGGCGGCGGTGTTCGCGGCCGTCTGCGTACTGCTCGCCACCCTGGGCCACGTCCTGATGTCCGACACCGGCGTCCCGTGGTGGGCGCTGGGCGCGGCGGTCCTCGTCACCGGCGCCGCGGCCTGGTGCCTCGCCGCCCGGGAACGGGGGCTGCTGCTCGTCTCCAGCGCCGTGATGGCCGTGCAGGCGGTCCTGCACCTGTGGTTCTCGTACGCGCAGGAACTGTCGACGCCGGCGGCGGCGCTCTCCGCGGCGGGCGGGACCGGGTCACATTCCGGTCTGCATACCGGTATTGACACCGGTATTGACACCGGCTCAGCGGCGGGCCATGCGCATCACGCGGCTCACGTCGGCCACGGCCATGCGTCGCTCCACCCCGTGACCGGCAGCGGCTCCGTCGCGGAGTCCCTGGCGGTCGGCGGCGGTCCGGAGCACACCATGGCCGGGATGTCCTCCACGGGCATGCTCGCCGCCCACCTGCTGGCCGCGCTGCTCTGTGGTCTCTGGCTCGCCCACGGCGAACGCGCGGCCTTCCGCATCCTGCGCGCCGTCGCCGCCCGGCTGGCCGCCCCGCTGCGGCTGCTGCTCGCCCTGCCCGCGCCGCCGCACCGGCCGCGCATCCGCGTCCGCCCGGGCCGCTCCGCCCGCAATCCGCGCCGGCTCCTCCTCGTCCACGCCCTCACTTCTCGGGGCCCGCCCACGGGGCCTGCTGTCCTCGGAGCCCTTCGACCTCTCTGAGCCGTCCCGGCTTCAGGGTCGTTCGTCCGAGGTCCCTCCGGGACAGCCGGTTCCCCGGCCGCATGGTCGCTGCGCGTCCCGCGCGCGGCGGCGGACGCGGCTCGGACAACGGGCGTCCGCCGCCGCGCGCACGCCCACCCCCCACGTCAACACCGGACCGCCGCAGCGCCGCGCCGTGCGCGGCCGGCTCGGCATGCGCGACGCCCGTCCCTCCGCGGACGGCCGCCGCATGCCCGGACGTCCGGACTCCCGAGAAGGACACCAGGTGATCACTCCTGCCCTGTCTTCCGCGCCCAGGAGCACGCAGTCTCCCGTGCCCAGGAGCACGCACGACGACACGCCCGACGACACGAACGACGAGAGCGCGACGACCCCCGACGAGACGACTGCCGGCGATCGCACGGTTGTTGACGACCGAGCGGCCGCGGACGACGTGGCGACGGCGCTCGCCCTCGCCGCCCGCGCGGGGGACCCGCAGGCCGTCGAGCAGTTCGTGCGCGCGCTGCAGCGCGACGTCCGCCGCTATGTCACGTACCTCAGCGCCGACCCGCAGGCCGCCGACGACCTGGCCCAGGACACGTTCCTGCGGGCGCTGTGCAGCCTGCACCGCTTCGAGGGCCGTTCCTCGGCCCGTACCTGGCTGCTGGCCATAGCCCGCCGTGCGGTGATCGACAGCCGCCGGCGCAGCACCGCCCGGCCGCGCTTGGCCGACACCGAGGACTGGCAGACCGCCGCCGAGCGCACTCAGCCGCGCGGCCTGCCCGGCTTCGAGGACGGCATCGCCCTCGCCGAGCTGCTGGAGGCGCTGCCCGGTGACCGCCGGGAGGCGTTCGTGCTGACCCAACTGGTCGGACTGCCCTACGCGGAGGCGGCCGCGCTCAGCGACTGCCCGGTCGGAACGGTCCGTTCCCGCGTCGCCCGCGCCCGCTCGGCCCTGATCAAGTCCCTGCACGAGGCGGAGCGGGCAGAACCCCTGGGCGTCGCGGCCTGACCCGGACGACATGCCGGCCGGACTCGTCCGGCCACCCGGTCACGCCGCCGTCGGCCGTCGTCCTACGGAGCGGGACCGTCCGCCGGGCCCTCCGCCGTGCTCCCGGTCACCCGATCCGCCGACACCCGCTCGGCCGTCCCGGCGGTCGCCGCCAGAACGGCCAGGACGATGACGACGGCCACCGCGATGCCGAGCACGAGGGCCACCGCCCCGACCGTCGGGTAGTTCCAGAGGACGAGCGTCAGGGCTGCCGCCGCGATGACGGCACCGGTGGTCCAGGCGCGATGGTCCGTCAGCCAGCGGCCCGCGGAGCCGGTGTCGACGCCGGCGCGGCGCAGCCCGCGGCCGGCGGCCGTGGTGCCGCGGTCCGCGGCCTTGCGGACGGCGCGGGCGGGGCGCCCGGGACCGTACAGGTAGGCGAGCAGTGCCGTGATCACCGACACGACCAGCAGCGTGCGCGTGCTGTCGCGCAGGAAGCGGACGAAGGTGTCGTAGATGGCCGCGGCCGCGTCGGCGGGCAGCTCGGACGGCGGGACCGAGTCGAGGTAGACCCTTCTGACGACGGCCAGAGCGACGAGCAGCAGGACCATCATCACGCCCACACCCGTCGCGGTGATCATCAGCATCACCCGGTGGGCCGGGTTGGTCCACACGGCGAGCGCGGCGAGTACGACGGTCAGGACCGGCAGCCAGGTGCCGAGGATGTCCAGCAGCCGCATCGCGTCCTGTGCCTTGCCCAGCTCCTCGCTGTGGAACAGGGTGATCGTCCGGTCGGTGTCGGGGATGGCGGAGGCCTTGTCGAAGCCGGCGTCGACGAGCCGCTCCCGCACCTGGTCGACGACCTCGCCCAGGTCCAGCTGGACGGTGTCGCCCTCGGCGCGCACGGCCCCTTCGCGCTGGCCGGTGAGCATGCCGACCACCGCGGCCTGCGCCCGCCGGTTGGCGCCCTCCCACACCTGCTGGAAGACGTCGCTGGTGATGACGCGGGTGACGGTGCGGTCGACGACGGTCCGGACCGCGTTGCGCAGCGGACCCTCCAGGGACTCGGCGCCCTGCACGACGCGCGGGGGCGCCCCGGCGTCCTGGAGGGCCTTGGTGAGCGAGTCCGTCACCGCCTTGACGTCCACGTTGGCGACCACGCGGTCCGTGAGCCGGTTGATCACCACGTCCTGCACGGCCGGTTCCTTCGCCAGGGGGGCGACGGTCTGGACGTACCGGCCGGTGTCGGTGACCGTGTCCTGGATCCAGGCCGCTGCCACGGCGAGGGGTGCGAGCAGCAGGGCCAGCACGAGGAGGACGGAGGAGCCGGCCTGGCGCAGCCGCCGGTGGCGCACCGCCGCGTGCCGGCGCAGCCGCTCGAACTCCGCCCGTTCCTCGGCGGTGATGAGGCGGGGCTGGTCGTTCCGGTCGTGCCGGTCGGCGGATCCGCCGGAGCCCGGCGGGTCCGGGGGCGTTGCCGGGTTCATGGGTGCTTCTTTCCGAGTGCCTCGCGGCTGCGGCGGCCGCCGTTCATGCGGGTGTGGCGGGGGCGGCGCCCGGACCTGGGGGTTGCGTCCTGCGCAGTGCGGCCCGCCAGGCGAGGGCGACCGCCGCCTCGGTCAGGCCGAGCAGCACCAGCCACAGGCCGAGCAGCCGGGTCAGGGCGTGGGCCGACTCGGCGGGCAGGGCGAGCACCACGATCCCGGCGACGACGCCGAGCACACCGGCGGCCGCGAGGACGCCACGGTGCGGCAGGTCCCTCAGGGCCAGCGCCGTGTAGAGGGTGAGGACGCCGGACACCAGCCAGACCGCCCCGACGATCAGTGACAGCGCGGCGATCGTCTGCAACGGGTTCCTCAGGCACAGCACCCCGGCCAGGACGAACAGCACGGCCACGAGCAGTCCCGGCAGCCGTTCGTGTCCCTCCCGCGCGAAGACGGCCACGAACCGGAACGCCCCGGTCGCCAGCAGGTACAGGCCGATCAGCACGGCCAGGACGTGCAGGGTCGCGTCCGGCCAGACCAGCATCAGCACGCCTGGCACCAGCGTCGCCACGGCCGGTCCCAGGAGCCAGGTCCACGAACGGCCGAGCCGCGCGAGGACGTCTGCGGAGTCCTCCGGACCACGCGGCATGGTCATGGCTCCTCCTCGCGTGATCGGTGGCCGCCTCCCGACGCAGGCGGGGCGGTGTGCGAACAGGTGACCTCAGACTCCCGCCGGCCGCGCGCTGCCCGGCTCACCCCCTACGGGTGACCCGCGCCGACGCAGCCGGGGCGCGCCCGGCAGAGGCACACCGGCACACGGGAATCAGTGCTTCAGGACGATCTTGAAGGTGATGATCAGCAGCCCGAGCAGCAGGTTGACCGACGCGGTGGCGGCCATCAGCCGCGGTGAGGCACCGGCGCGGCGGGCCGCGGCCACGGACCAGCCCACCTGGCCGGCCACGGCCACGCAGAGCGCGAGCCACAGGGCACCCCGCACGTCCAGCCCCAGCAGAGGACTGACCGCCACCGCGACGGCCGGCGGCACGGCGGCCTTGACGATCGGCCACTCGTCGCGGCACACCTGCAGCATCACCCGCCCGTCCAGGGCCTGCTGCGCCAGCCGCGCCCCGAACAGCTGGGCATGCACATGCGCGACCCAGAACACCACCCCGGTCAGCAACAGCAGCAGCACCAGCTCGGTGCGGGGGAACTGGCCGAGCGAGCCCGCGCCGATCACCACGGAGGCGGCGAGCATGGACCCGTAGACCCCGCCGGTGTAGTCGGCGCGGGCCCGGCGCTCGGCACGGCGCGCCCTGCGGGTCCGGGTCCCGGCGGGGCGGGCCGCGGCTGAGGAGCCGGAAGGGGTACCGGACACGCGACCCTCCCTCCGCACTCAGCGCGCCGACCCGGTCGGCCCGGCTGCCGGAGCCCCGGCCACCGGCTGCCGCGGACCGTCCTTCCGCGCAGCGGTGGGCAGGTGCGGCGTGACCAGGAAACTGGCGAGGGCGATGCCGCCGGTGGCCAGGACCGCCGCCTTCAGGCCGTTCAGCTGCGCGGAGGCGTAGGAGTCGGTCACGGCGTCGACCTCGGACGGCGGCAGCCCGGCACGCTCGGCCGCCGAGCGCACCTGATCGGTGGGGACGAAGGTGATACCGGCCTCGAGGGCGATGCCGACCTGTTCCCGGGTCTGCTCGGACAGCCGCTGGTCGTTCTCCACCTGGGTGGTGAAGGCGTGGGCCAGCGCGCCGATGAGGATGGACCCGATGAGCGCGGTGCCCAGCGCCGAGCCGAGGTTCTGCGCCGTGAACTGCAGCCCTCCGGCCTCGCTGCGTTCCTCCTCGCCGACGCCGGACTGGACGACGTTGCCGAGCTGCGAGGCGAGCAGACCGACGCCCACGCCCAGCAGCGCCATCGACCCGGCGAACTGGGCGTCGTCGATGGCCGGGTCGATGGTGGCCAGCAGCCACACGATGGCCGCCGTCAATATCACCAGGGCGAGCCGGACCACCCGGCGCGGTCCCATGATCCGCCCCAGCGACGACGCCGACAGGGAGGTGACGAACATGGTCACGGACACCGGGAGCAGCCGAAGCCCCGTCTCGAAGGCGTCGAAGCCCTGAACCACCTGCAAGTACAGCGGGATGCTGAAGAACAGGCCCAGCAGGATGAGGTTCTGGCTCGCCAGCGTCATCAGGCCGGACCGCAGCACCGGCCTGCCCAGCAGGGACAGATGCACCAGCGGGTCGGCTCCCTGGTGCTCCCGCCGCTTCTCCCAGTGCCGGAACAGGGCCAGGACGGCCACCCCGGCCCCTACGACGAACAGCGTCGGGGCGAAGCCGAGGACGGTGAAGGGAGGATTGCGGGGCTGCACCCACCCCCAGCTGCTGCTCTGGAGCACCCCGAGCACGCCGAGCCCCAGACCGGCCGCGGACAGCACCGCACCGACGACGTCCAGCCGGGGACGCGGGCCGGCCGCGGCGGGCGCCGCGATCACCCGGCGGCACAGCAGGACGGCCACGACGACCACGACCTCGCCGGCGAACACCAGCCGCCAGGTGAGGTACGTCGTCACCCAGCCGCCCAGCAGCGGCCCGACCGCGATCCCCGCTCCGGCGAGCCCGCCGACCACCGCGTAGGCGACGGCCCGGTCCTTCCCGCTGTACGACTCGGCGACCAGGGCCGCCATGGCCGGCAGCACCATGGCGGCCCCCAGCCCCTCGATCACCGACCAGCCCAGCGTGAGCAGCCACAGCGTGGGCGCCACCGCGGTCAGGGCGGACCCGACGGCATAGACGACCAGCCCCAGCAGGAACATGCGGCGGCGTCCCAGGATGTCTCCGAACCTGCCGCCGATGATCATGAAGGCGGCCATGACCAGCGCATACAGGGTGATCACGGCCTGGATGGCGGTGACCTCGGTGTCGAAGTCCTCGACCAACTGGCTGATGGACACGTTCATCACCGAGGTGTCCAAAACCATCAGGAACTGGGCCGTGCCGAGGACGATCAGAGCCCGCCAGTGCTTCACACCGTCCACCTCGCAGAGTCGTCCGGCTCGGGGGCAGGCCGCCGGAGCCGACCGTGGGCGGTGAGCCGGCGCTCGCCTCGCTCCCATCGCAGCCCAGGGACGGGTCTGGTGCCTCACCCGCCACGGGGGAACGGGGGCGCGGCGGAGCGTCGTATCGCCGCATCGGCCGATCGGCTGATGCCGCCTCGAGCGTGATGGCCGATGCGGCGGACCCGGACCGTCGGCGACGCTCGTCGCATGACCACGGAGAGCACCAGGACGACCGCCTCCGGGCCGGTCGTCGAAGTCAGCGGCCTGCACAAGTCCTACGGCGGGCGGACCGTCGTCGACGGCGTCTCCTTCGCGGTCGAGGAGGGCGAGATCTTCGGGATCCTCGGCCCGAACGGTGCCGGCAAGACCACCACCGTCGAGTGCGTCGAGGGCCTGCGCCTCCCCGACGCGGGCCGCATCCGTGTCGCCGGGCTCGACCCCGTCGCCGACCACGAGGCGGTGACGCGGGTCCTCGGCGCCCAGCTGCAGGAGAGCGAGCTCCAGCCCAAGCTCACCGTGCGCGAGGCGCTGGAGCTGTACGCCGCCCTGTACCCGAGCCCCGCCGACTGGCGTCCGCTCGCCGAACGCCTCGGCCTCACCGGGCAGCTCGCCACCCGGTTCGCCCAGCTCAGCGGCGGCCAGAAGCAGCGCCTGTCCATCGCGCTCGCGCTGGTCGGCAACCCGAGGATCGTGGTGCTCGACGAGCTGACCACCGGGCTCGACCCGCGCGCCCGCCGCGACACCTGGCAGCTCATCGAGGACGTCCGCGCCCGCGGCGTCACCGTCCTCCTCGTCACGCACTTCATGGAGGAGGCGCAGCGCCTGTGCGACCGGATCGCCCTGATCGACAACGGGCGGATCGCCGCGCTCGACACACCCCGCGGGCTGATCGGCCGCGCGGCGGGCTCCACCGTCATCTCGTTCACACCGTCGGAACCCCTCGACGACGAGGAGGTGGCCGCGCTGCCCGGGCTCGCCTCCGTGGAGCACAAGGACGGCCGGATCACGCTCGGCGGCACCGACGAGACCGTCAATGCGGTCATCTCGCTCCTCGCCCGGCGCCGGATCACCGCGCACCAGCTCCGCGTCACCGACGCCACGCTCGACGACGCCTTCCTCGACCTGACGACGACCTGATGCCCGACAGCCGCCCGACCCGTACGGGAGCCGGACCATGACCGCCGCTCAGACCCCCGACCGGACCCCCGATCAGACCGCCGCTCAGACCCCCGACCAGACGCCCGACCGGACCGCCGATCAGACGCCCGACCGGACCCCCGACCGGACCCCCGATCAGACCGCCGATCAGACGCCCGACCGGACCACCGCCCGCCGGGGCGCCTCCCCCCGCAACGCCGTGCTGCGAGCCGAGGCCCGGCTCTTCGGCCGTGAACCCGGCAACCTCTTCTGGATCCTGGTGTTCCCGCCCCTGCTGCTGGCGATCCTCGGCTGCATCCCGCCGTTCCGGAAGGTCAGCGAGGACCTGGGCGGCATCCGGCTCATCGACACCTATGTGCCCGTGGCCGTGCTGGTCGCCCTGATCGTGGCCGGAGTGCAGGCGATGCCGCCCGTCGTCACCGGCTACCGGGAGCGCGGCATCCTGCGCCGCATGTCGGCGACCCCGGTCCGCCCGTCCGCCCTGCTGACCGCGCAGATGGCCCTGCACGGCGCCGCGGCCCTGGTGTCGGCGCTGCTGTCGCTCGCGGTGGGCCGCCTCGCCTTCGACGTACAACTGCCGCAGCAGCCCTTCGGATACGTCCTCGCCCTGCTGCTCGCGGTCGCCGCCGCGCTGGCCATGGGCGCCCTGGTGGCGGCGCGTGCCCGCACCGCGAAGATCGCGGCCGCGGCCGGCTCCGCGGTGTTCTTCCCGAGCATGTTCTGCGCGGGCGTCTGGGTGCCCGTGGCCGCCATGCCGGACGTGCTCGCCCGCGTGGTCGGGTTCACCCCGTTCGGCGCGGCGGCCCGCGCCCTCGACCAGGCGGCCGCGGGCGACTGGCCGTCGCTGTCCCACCTCGGTGTCCTCGCCGCCTGGGCGGTGCTGCTGACGGCCGCGGCGAGCCGCTGGTTCCGGTGGGAGTAGGACGGCGCCCGTGCAGACTGGGGGGATGATGGCGGCGGACACGGACATCGAGCGGCGCTGGGAGCTGTTCCGCAGGTGGGGGCCGTACGGGTTGCTCGGCGGCGCCACGGTCCTGTCGGCGGCCACCGCCGAGCTGATGCCGAGCACGGCCGAACGGTACGCGGCCGCGGTGCTGGTGCTCGCGGCGTTCCTGCTGCAGCTGTACTGGGGCCGGACCGGCCGGTCCCGCCCCGGGCCGACGCCCGCCGGGGCGGTGTACTACACCCTGCGCTGGGCGCTCGGCTTCGCGCTCACCTGGCTGAACCCCTTCTTCGCGTTCTACGCCGTCACCGGCTACTTCGACGCCGACAAGCTGCTCCCCGGAGGGAAACGGTGGCAGCGGGCCGGGCCGTTCGCCTGCTCGGTGGCCGTGGCCGGCTCGCAGGCCGGCGGGATGCCGTTCCGCAGCGGGGCCCAGTGGGCCCTGTTCGCCGGGCTGCTGGTGGTCAACAACGTGCTGCTGACGGTGATCAGCAACCTCTCCGCACAGGAGGAGGAACGCTCCCGCGCCCGCGCCGCCACCATCGCCGAACTCGAACGCACCAACGCCGCCCTCCAGCAGGCCCTCGACGAGAATGCCGCCCTGCACGCCCAACTCCTGGTGCAGGCGAGGGAAGCGGGCATCGCCGACGAACGCAGGCGGCTGGCCGCGGAGATCCACGACGCCATCGCGCAGGGCCTGACCGGCATCATCGCCCAGCTCCAGGTCGTCGCGAGCACACCCGACCCGGCGGCCGCCCACGAGCATGTGCGGCGCGCCGCCGACCTCGCCCGCCACAGCCTCGGCGAGGCCCGCCGCGCGGTGCAGAACCTCGCACCCGTGGCCCTGACCCACGACGGGCTGCCCCAGGCCCTGGAGAAACTGGTCGCCCAGTGGTCCGAACAGAACGGCGTACGGGCCGAGTTCACGCTCACGGGCACCGAGGAGCACCTGCACGCCGAGGTGTCGGCGACGCTGCTGCGCATCACCCAGGAGGCCCTGACCAACGCCGCCCGGCACGCGTCCGCCTCGCGCGTCGGCGTCACGCTCAGCTTCATGGGCGACGAGGTCACCCTGGACGTGCGCGACGACGGCCGGGGCTTCGACCCGCTGACACTGCCCGAGCGCACCGGCTCCGGCGGTTTCGGCCTCGACGGCATGCGCGCCCGCGCCGAACGCATCGCCGGCTCGCTGTCCGTCGAGTCCGAACCGGGGTACGGCACGGCGGTGTCGGCTCGCGTACCGTTGGTGCGCCATGACCGATGACGTGACCGATGACGAGAGCGTCGCCGTGCCCGAGGACGCCGTGCCCGAGGACGCCGCGATCTCCGTGCTCGTCGTCGACGACCATCCCGTGGTGCGGGACGGTCTGCGGGGCATGTTCGAGTCCGCGCCCGGCTTCACCGTGCTCGGCGAGGCGTCGAACGGCGTGGAGGCGGTCGGGCTGGTCGCCGAACTCGACCCGGACGTGGTCCTGATGGACCTGCGCATGCCGGGCGGCGGCGGCGTCGACGCCATCGCCGAACTGACCCGCCGCGGCGCCCGCGCCAAGGTCCTGGTCCTGACCACCTACGACACGGACTCCGACACCATCCCCGCGATCGAGGCGGGCGCGACGGGCTATCTGCTGAAGGACGCCCCGCGCGAGGAGCTGTTCGCCGCGGTGCGCGCGGCGGCGGAGGGCCGCACGGTGCTGTCCCCGGCGGTGGCCTCCCGCCTGGTCTCCGCGGTCCGCGCCCCCGCCAACGAGCCCCTCTCACCCCGCGAACGCGAGGTCCTCGCCCTGGTCGCCAAGGGCACCTCCAACCGCGAGATCGCCCGCGAGCTGTTCATCAGCGAGGCCACGGTGAAGACCCATCTCACCCACCTCTACGCCAAGCTGGGCGTCAACGACCGCGCGGCAGCGGTGGCGACGGCGTACGAGCGGGGCATTCTGGGCGGCCGGGGCGAATGAAGCGCCGACCCGTTCCCGCGCCATCCGCAAGAAGCCCCAGAGCAGGGTCGGACGTGGCCAAGGGTGCTCTCGGCAGGTGCTGGTCAACGTCACTTCGCAGGCTGTCCCGGCTGGATGCGCGGGCAGAACGCCCGCACCGACTCGGCGATCCTGCCGGAGCATGCCTGGGAGATCCGCTCCGCCGGGGACGGTGCCCACGGCCTGCACGAATACGCCTGGGCTCTGGTCCCGCTGCCCGGCGAGCATGACGACGGCTTCGAAGACGTCCTGCTGGTCCGCCCGCAGCCTCACCGACGGCGCGCGCCTACTACCTCACCCACGCCTCAAGAGGCACGGCGCTGCCGGAGATCGTGCGGGCCGCCGGAGCCCGCTGGGCGATCGAGGAGTGCTTCCAGGCCGCGAAGAACGAGGCCGGCCTCGATCACTACCAAGTACGCCACTACCCGGCCTGGTACCGGCACATCACCCTGGCCATGGCGGCTGCCGCCCACCTGGCCGCGGTCCGGGTCACCGCTCAGGAAAAGGGGGACACGGCCGCGACCTGATCCGACTGAGCGTGAACGAGATCCGCCGCCTGCTGACCAGATTCACCCACGCCATCCGGCACGAAGCCGGTCACGTCCTGCACTGGTCACACTGGCGACGCCGCCATCAACACCGAGCCCGTCTCAGCCATTACCGCCGCCGAGGCCACCGACCCCCATAACTGCGGGTGCAGTATGAGGCGAAACCCATCTACCACGGGCCTCAGCTGTCTGTCTGCCCGACTGACGGGCTCAGCTGCCAGGTTGCGGGCGGAGAGGCAGCCCAGCCCGGACACGTCACGACATGAACAGCGCGATGATCGACACAAATAGACTGAGAATTCCTGCTATTTGAGCCAGGGTGTCCAAAAGGGGACGCCTTTCAGTAGGTGCCGCAGCGTCCGAAGGCTGAGCCTCGGGACGTTTTTTAAAGTTGAGGCCCGAGCGTACCCCAAGCAATGAGACACGAATCAGATACACATACGAGGCCGCTAGCAGTACAGCGCTAGAGGCGATGGCCCACGGAATTTCAGCGTTCGCCGCCCTGATCATCAGGCCCAGTGCTACCAGGCAAAAAGTGATGGCCAGAACCGGCACAGATGGGTGGTAGACACCAGCCTGTTGCTTCGCAACGCGCGTCTTCGCTCGCCTACGCGCCATGGCTAGCGGGGCCGCGACCAGTGTCACCAAGAGGACCACACTCAAGATGAGGACGTAGGCTTCCACGGATTTCCCCCGACTCGTTTGGCACCGGGCACCCCAGCCCATGCATTTCCCTGCAAGGGGCCCGATCTTGCGGTCCTTCCCTACGCGCTGGAGTAGGAAACCCGCACCAAGTCCCGTACCCGGCGCCGTCCGCGCGGCCCGCAAACATGGTCCGAATCCCGTACCGGGGACGACGGAGACCCTCTCGGTAGGCCAGCAGCCGGCGGCATCCCGTCACGGTGCAGCGGAACCCCGTGAACTCCGAGCGGTACTCCTCCCACTCCTGCCGCTTGTTGCGCAGGAGCAAGCTCAGGCCGCGTAGCCGCCAGGGATTACGGGAGACCAGCTCCGCGCCCATCACACCATGGATACATAGCCGATCAGCCCGAGTACGACGAAAGCTGAGTCCCACGCTGGTGCTCAAGGCTTCGGCGTCATGGTCGGGAGCAGCTTCAGTGTGTAGCGACCCGCCCCGACGCGTCACAGGTTCGATGGGAGCAGCCGTCCGTTTGCTGAGCGCCGTTCCAAGATGACGGACTGTCCTGGGTGTTGGTTAGCGAGTGGCGCGAATCTGCACAGGGAGGGCGCGCACTCGCAGGGCGATCGACGAAGCCTGGAGCCCGAGCGGAGGGTACGTCCAGTCGTCGCCTAACCAATGCGCTCTTGTCCCCCAGACGGGCCCTGCTGCCACATGAAGAGGCGGGTTCCGAGAACCCCGCCCGATCCGCTTCCGGCCCTGGATCACACCCCGGGATCAGGGCCAGACGAGGCAGTAGGGCTGGTGCCCCGCCTCATGCAACCGATGGCTGAAGTCCTGCCACTCGTGCAGCGATTGGAAGAGGCTGCGTGCTGACCTGGGGCTTCTCGGTTAGACGTGCGTTGACCTGCGGAAACCCTTCTTGGTAGTTCTCACGGGTTAACGCCGTTTCCCGGGCCCATGTGCCCTGGATGTGCCCTCCGGGGACGTGGCTGGGGAGGCGCGTTCAGGCCCAGCTTTCGCGCCGCCGTAATGAGGGCAGTGATGCGGAGAAGGATCCCAGTCGGGCAGTGTCCGCGAGGCGTCTTGAGCTGTTTGGCAGGTGTACCCGTACGCATACGGGTTGGATGAACGCGGGGCCGCTGCATGCGGTCGAATCCCAGTGAGGCAGGGTGGGGGCCATGGTGACCTTGGCGAGTTCCCTGACGGGCGGTTCTGTGCGGGAGGCTTCTCGCGCCTTGCTGGAGCCGGGCGGGCAGGCCCGAACTGTCTCTGTCTTCGGGACCGAGGCGCTGTGCTTCTACCGTCTGAACGAGGATGAGCATGTGCGGCGCGAGGAAGTCTCCGCCGCCAGGGTGGATAAGCTGCCCGACCTTGAGTGCCTGCTGACACTCCCGGTGGACGTTCCTGTTCCGCTGCAATCGCTGGACTCGCCGGCGCGGCGGGCGGTGCGAGGGCTGCCGTCGGGAGCGGTGGAGCGAGACCGGAAGACGGTCACCCGACGTGCCGTGCGGCCCCTGCAGGTGGATCTTGCTGTGGTTCGCGCTTCCGGGTGGCGCCTGGGCCTTGAGCGAGCGGGCCAATTTGCTCCCTTCTGCCGCCGGGCCATGCTGTTGGACCGTCTTCCAGCCCGACTGGATGAGGTCCTCGTCGAGGCCGACTTCTACGGCATCGGCGTGTTCGTCGCCTCCGGAGACGAGGTCGAGCTGGTACTGGAGCCGGAGGACTACAGGCCGCCCCGGCACACCGCTGCGGCCTGGTGGTTCGTCGAGGACGTATATCAGCGCCTACGCTCGGCGGCGGCTGTCTGAGCCGATGTCTTGGCGGCTTCGGGAGCGGTCGACGCCCATCGATCGAGCTGCGCCGGAGACTTGAACGCCTTCGGCTGCCTGATGGACGTGTTGATCAGTTCGTACTGATCGAGAGCTTTCTGGCAGCGGTCGAACCACCACTGCTGGCGTGCTGTGCCGGGCTTGACGGAAGTAAGGGCGCGCAGCCACTCCATGAGGACAGCGACGTTGTGGGCCGCCGCTGCGGCAGGAAGCTCGCCGCGGTTGCTTGTGAAGGCGTCCAGCGCGAGCTTGCCGGCGCAGGCCGAGCAGAAGCAGACCGGAGCGTGGGCGCCACCGTAACGCTTGGCGATCGTCTCGCCCAGGAAGAAGGCCATCAGGTCGGGGAAGAGAACGTGCGGTGACTGCACGGGGATGCTCTTGTTGGTCTGTGCTTTTTCGCCGGGGGCGATGATGTGCCGGTAGCGGCTGCTGGCGCCGAAGGCTGTGAAGGCGGCACCGAAGGCCAGGGCGCCGAATGCCGCGAGATCTGTGCGTAGCAGGGCAGCTCTGGGGACTTCCTCGATGACCTGCTTGAGATGACTTACGGCCTTGGCGTAACGGGCCAGGGGGTCCATCTGCCCGCCCAGCATGATGGCCTTCGGCCCCTTGATCATCCGCAGGTAGGCGATGAGCTGGCGGGTCGATTCCTCGTCGCGTAGCCAGGAGACATCAACCGGAGCGGCGAAGATCACCTCTGGATCGTCGAGTTCCAGGACTCGTGTCACGGCGGCCCGGAGGGCATCGGAGTCCTCGCCCCTGATGTAGCCGGTGGGGGTCATGGGGAGCGTTGCTCCGGCGTCCCGCTGCTCGGCCAGAGACAGTTCCAGGGGATCGTCGAGGAAGAGCGTGGGCTCGGCGTCGTAGGGGAAGGGGTTCTCCTCGGTCGCGGCGCTGACCTCGTACACCGCCGGGTCGATCAGGAGCGGAGCGGCGTAGCCGTCCCGGTATCGCAGGGTGCCGGCCTTCTTCACGGCGTCGGTGCCACACAGGATGAGCCCACTGCGTGCCAGGTCGACCTGCCCCTGGACGTAGCCGAGCCGGGCGGTGCTGACCTGGATCAGCATGCGGCCCTGCAGACTGTTCAGGCTGTCCGGCCGGTCTCGCGCACCCACAGCGTCGGGAGGCTCGGTCAGATCGGAGCGTGGACGAGGCAGCGGGGCGGAACGGTCGGTCATGGTCACCTTCCGAAGGCCGGGAATGATGATGAACCGGCGCCCTCGACGTACAGGCGCTGGAAGTCTTCAGGAAGCAGGTGCGCGCAGGCAGCCGCATCCTCCAGAGTCATCTGGCGGTCGGTCAGCAAGGTGTGGACAAGGGCGGCGAGGCGCCGCGGCTGCTCTGGGGGGACATCAACAGGCTCTGCGGTCCGGTAGCCGAGCGCTGACATCTCGATCATCAGGGTGCGGTACTGCCACTCGCTGACGGCGTTGAGCGTTTGGGCACGGCGCAGCAGCGCGCTCATGGAAACACCCCAAAGCCGCTTCAGCTCCGTCAGCCTGGCCAGATCGACGCCGTCGGAGAACGCCTGCCGGATATCGGAGGCAGGCATCAAGAACTCGGCAGCGAAGGCGTCGGCCTGCTTCTCCTGTGTTGACCCTGTGCCCGGCTCGTCATGCATCACAAGGTGACCCAGCTCGTGCGCGATGCTGAAGCGACGTCGGTCGCCCGGTGCCCGGGTGTTGACCAGGAGCAGAGGTTGCCCGCCTTCTGCCCACTGGCTTACGGCGTCCAACAAGTCGCTGTCCAGGTCGCGGGTGATTACCACTGCGCCGGCATGCTCCAGCACCGCGACTATGTCGGGCACCGGACCGGGGGCCATGCACCACTCCCTGCGGACTCGCCGGGCAGCGTCCTTCGGGGTGGTGAGGTCATCCAGCGAGACCCTGAAGAAGTGTTGCGGGACTGGTGGCAATGCCGCTGCGGACGCCAGGCCGTTCAACTGAATCCGTGAGAGCGCCAAATGGGCGTGCACGCGCCGCAGAGCGGAAGCAGGCAGAGATGCTTTCTTGCGGTGGTGGACCAGACCCACTCCGATGCCGCTGACCTGCGGATCCAGGCACAGCAGCTCAGGAGGGTAGCCGAGCGCGGCTGCGTATAGCTCAAGACGCTCGCCAGTGACGACGAGACGACCAGCCTCCGCTCGGCTTACGTAGCCCTGAGAAACCGTAGTGCCACTCAGTGACGCCTTGGTCATAGCCGTGGCGACCTCAGCCTGCGTCAGCCCGCGGGACTCGCGCGCCAGCACGAGCATCCCGGGGTGCGCCCGCAGCTCAGCGATCGCCATACACGACACCACCTCGTATCAGACCTCGAAAAAGTAGCACGAAATATTCCACGACTGATTCGAGGACCTGAGCCCCCTCCGTAAATCTCGACGTGCGGCGGACCTTCTGTGTGCTGCATCCGTTCCCTCCAGGGCCGGACGGGGGGCTTCGGAGATGCCGTCGCGCGTGACACCAGGAGTAGCGTGGGACCTGCGGAACGGAGTCCCGTCGTCGCACCGGCCCTACAGACGGGTGGTCATCATGACCAGCTCGGACACACCACCTGTTCCCCGGCGTCTGCCCAGTGGCGTCCACGAGGCCGTGCGACCGGGATCTGCGCTTCTCCGGCTGGAGACGACCGAATCACGCAAGGGCGTCCTCGACGGCGCGTGGTGGCCGCGCTCGCGCGACATCGGCGCCGAGCTGCCCGCCCTGTTGAGTGCCCTCGTCACCCACCTCGGCCCCGTGTCCCGTGTGGGGCTGGATGCCACCGCCTGGGCGGGTCTCCCGACGCGTATCGTCGTGGACGACCACGTGGTGCACATCGACTCCTTCCCGGTCGGTGATGACACGGTCCTGATCACCCGGGGCGAGCGTGACATCTTCTCGCTGCTGGTCGTCCCGCCCGACGCGGCACCGGATGCCGCCCGTTCCGCGATGGCCCAGGCGGTCCGGGTGGACAACGTCAGCGACGCGGAACGGATCCTCATCGACACCGGCAGCGGGCGCGGTCCTGTGGGCTGACGGGGCGGCGCGGGGAGAGACCGGCGTACGGCTTGACCGGCGCACCAACGCTCTCCGTCCGGTGGCCCGTTCCCTGGGGTGCTTCTGCCGACGTCAGGCCCGCTGAGGGCGCGCCCCTTTCGGCCTCATCGGGTGCAACAGACCGTCGCAGCCCGTGTCCATGAGCAGTCGTTCGGTCTGCAGGGAGGGGTGGTGCAGCAGGAGGAACGCCCGGGACTCGGCGGCATGCTCGGACACGTCGAGGAAGACGCGCAGGCCGCTGTCGTCACAGCGGTCCACGGTGGTCAGATCGACGTCGATGAGGGTGATGCCGTCCCGCAGACACTGCTCGAGAGCGGCGCGCACCCGGGGCGCGGTGACGGGGTCGATCACACCGGCCAGGGTGACCAGGGCCCGCGCGCCCCGGTCGTGGCGGTAGATGTTCAGCCGCGGAAGAGTCATGACGCCTCGGTTCGGATGTTCGGATCCTCGGGTGCTCCGGAGCCTGCGTCCACGCCCCGGGCTCGCGTCGCCGGGGGCCGGGTGGGTGCCGGGGCGAGGCTGCCGGGTCGCTGGTCGGACGCCTGGATGCCGGCCCACGGTGCGGGGTGCGGTTGGGGCGCGACACGACCACGGCGACCGGGCCGGGGGGTGCTGTACCGGTACGCCGCGATCCTGTCGGCGTGCTGGAGCCCGAGCCGGTGGATCACGTACGCCGCCACTGCGACGAGGACCAGGAAAGCGACGGCCGTCAGGAAGGCGTTCATGGCGGCCACCTCACATACCGATGATCAGCCGGCTGGCCGGCCCTGGCGGACCGGTCTGTCCGGTGACGGCCGCGGACACCGCCGAGGCACCGCCCTCGTACTCCCATGCCTCGTCCGGGCCCAGGGTCTGGTCGGTGGGGGAGACAGCGTGCCGGGCCGCTTCCGCGGCGATGAGCGCGCTCGCGGTCAGGAGCGGGCCGTCGTGGTCGGATACGGCTGCCATCAGACGGGCCGCCGACTGCGCCCCGGTCTCGGGCGGAACGACGAGGAGATCCCAGCGGCTGGTGCCGTAGGAGAGCAGCAGCAGCTTGTGCGGGTCGATCTCCGGCGTGAACCAGCCGACCTTGACGATGTGCCCGCTCACGGGGATCTTGCGGGGGATGACCGGCCAGTGTTCCGGGTTGACGGCGATACGGGTGATGCGGCCCCACAGGGGGTCCAACAGGTCGGTGAGCGCCGGCAGTTCACTCAGCAGGTCCCGGGACCGTGGCCACCAGGCTCCGTCCAGCAGCCCGCGGGATGCGCCGTCGGTCTTCAGCACGAGACGCGCGGCCGGGGCTGCGACGGGCTCGCGGTGCGGCAGGGTGGGGTACAAGGTCGCCGACATGGTGCGGACCTGTCTCCGGGCCACCTGTGCCGCGGCCCGGGTGTCATCCTTCGCCGGGGGCGACCCGGCGTGGAAGCCGGTGTGCGAGATGCCCTCGGTACTGCCCACACTACTCCGCGTTCACCGGCGGCGAGGGGCGGTGGTCGCACGGGTGTGCGGTACCTGCCGCCGTGCAACGGTGACGGACGGCGGGGACGAGAGGTCAGCCGCGCCACTCCACCATGAGCAGCGTCGCGTCGTCGCTGGTCTGTCCGCCGCGCGCCTGCTTGAGCGTGTGGGACAGGGAGCGCGTCACCGCCCTGATGCCGCGGCCGGTCCTCTCCAGCTGGTTCACACAGTCGATCAGCTGGTCCTCGCCGAACTCCTCCCCGCCGCTCTTGTGTTCCTCGACCACTCCGTCGGTGAAGCAGAGGACTCGGTCCCCGGGCACCAGCCCCAGTTCGCTCACCCGAGGCTCCGAACCGCCCAGGCCGACGGGAAGGGTCGTCGGGGCGACCAGACGCTGTGCGACGCGGTGGTCGTGGACGAGGATCGGCGGCGGGTGTCCGGCGTTGACCCACTGCACCCGCCCCGTGGTGGTGTCCAGCTGCAGCATCTGCGCGGTGACGAAGTGCTCGGGACCGAACTGCTCGGCCACGGCGCGGTCCATGAACGCGTACATCTCCGACAGTCCGATGCCGGAGCGGCGGGCGTGGCGGTAGGCGCCGATGGCCACGGTGGCCATCGTGGCCGCGTCCAGTCCGTGGCCCATCGCGTCGATCATGACCACGTGGAGGACATCGCCGTTCAGCGCGTAGTCGAAGCTGTCGCCGCCCACGTGGTAGGCGGGTTCCAGGATTCCGGCCACGGCGACCCGGGGCATGATCATGGCCAGCGGTGGCAGCAGCGACCACTGGATCTCCGCGGCGACGCTTATGGCCTCATCGCGTCGGACGTCGAAGAACAGGTCGGAGTAGCCGTGCTTGGTCACCAGAAGGTCGGCCACCAGGCCGGAGATTCGGAGCAGCAGGCGGCGGTCGTGGTCATCGACGCTGTCCAGCGTCACCGCCATGACTCCCACCTGGTCACCGCCGTCCAGCAGGGGTAGATGGACCCGGACGCCGTCTTCCTGAGGCACCTCCACGGGAACGGCGTCGAGAAAGCAGCGGCCCGCGTCGGAGTCGTCGATCACCTGCGGTTCCCCGCCGCTGAGGCCCTCCCCGGGCAGCGGTACGAGCACCAACTGGCCGTAGTCCTGCAACAGCACCTGCGGACGGCGGCCACCGAGCCGGTCCACCACGTCGGCGACCAGGGGTCCGATGAGATGGGGCGGGAGTTCGTGCGCGCTGTCCAGGATCTCTCCGAGGAGCGCTTCCCCGAAGCTCTCGGACCGGTCCGGGCGCCGTCCTGCCGTCATCTCGTCACCTTCCGCGGTCACGTTTCGGGCGGGGGCGGGCCCGGATGACAAACGATGTGTCGGTGCCATGGCTCCATCATGCGGTCGTGGACCCCGGCTCGCCGGTCATGGGGAGTCGGCCGGGTCGTGCTGCTCATCTTGCTCCGGCTCCGCCTTCCGACTCCCAAGTGTCCTGTCCGTCGAGGCCGCTCTCGGCGAGTGCCAGCAGGCGCGGAGCCGACAGTGGGTTCGCGGGGTCGGCGGCAGCGGTCAGCAGCCGGGCGGCCACTCGGGCCGGCTCGTCCGGGGGGATCACCAGCAGTTCCCAGCTCCCCAGGGTGCCGCAGTCCACGGTGATGGCATGCGCCTCGGCGGCGGAATCGGTCCGCACCACCTCGATCACGTGGCCGGGCGCCATCACCTCCTGCGGGGCATTGGGCCAGGCGGCCGTTTCCACGGTCACGCGGGTGGCGGTGCCGATGCCCGGATCCAATGAGCCGACCAGCGCGGGAAGCTCCAGTTCCACTGCGTCGCAGCGCGGCCACCATGCGCCGTCCAGCGGGCCATGGCTGACATCTGGCATGAGGCGAAGCCGGGGCACGGGCATCCGGTAGGAGTGTCCGTCACCTGGCACCGCACGTTCGGCGGGCTCTGTGGTGATGTTCATCGTGCGATTCCGTTCCGGGCCGTGCGGTTTCCGGCTGCCCGTGTCTGTCGCTCGCCGGGAACGGCGCCGCCGTCATCGTGCGCCCGGAAGTTCTCGGTATGTCTCAGATTACTCCCGGCTGGCAGGCGGCGTGGCGGGCGGCCATCGCACTGCCACATCATCGGCGTGCCCAGGGCTGTTCTTCGGCAGACATGGTCAGCACGCAAGGGGCGACGGGGCCGGGCAGGCCGACGACCTCACCCATGTTCTGCCAGCCCCAGGACGAGAAGGCGGCTCGTGCTCCCCGGTCGGCAGGATGAAGCAGGGTGACCGCGAGGGAGGAGTGCAGGTCTGTGAGGAGACGCTGTTGCAGGCGGTGGGCGATGTCACGGTGCTGTGCGTGCGGATGGGCCACGACCTGGGTCAGGACGACGAACCGCGCGCAGGGGGTGAGCCGCTGGATGATCTCCTGGAGCGTTCCGCCGCCCTGCCGGCCGTCGGAGCCGTCGGAGCCCACCGGAAAACCGAAGGCGCAACCGACCAGCACCGTCGTCTCGGCGACCAGCAGGGCGAAGCCGGGGCGGTGGGCGGTGACCGCCAAGCGGTGCAGGAAGTCTCCGCGGTCGTGGTATGCCGTCTCCGACGGTGTCCGCGACGGACTCCGCAGCCAGGTCGGCGATGTCCTCGCGCATGTCTTCTGCCTGCCGGCGGGTCAGCCGGCGAAGGCGGATACCGTCCCTGAGGACCGGCTGGTCCGGCCGACGAGCGGGGTCCTCGGGCCCCCGCGTCGCGGTACTCATGTGGTCGCTGGATGCGGTGGGCGGCACGGGACTCACGGGGGCTGTGAGGAGCAGAGAAGTCGATCCGGTGGCGTCGAGGAGCCGGGCGATCTGAGCGCACGGATGGTGCAGCCGCAGGCGGGCGTGGACCCGGCCGGCGCGCCGTGCTGCCGACAGGAGGACGTCCAAGCCCCGGGCGTCGCACGAGCCGACCGTGGTCAGGTCGATGTCGATCTCGGTGACGCCGTCCAGCAGACACTGCTCCACTGCGGCCCGCAGCAGCGGCGTCGGCGCCGGCCCGATGTCGCCGGCCAGCGTGACGAGCGTTCGCTCTCCTCGGTTCCGCCGATGGATGTCCAGCCGGGAAAGGGCCATCACGTCTCTCCTCGGCGGGGTTGCGGACCTGCGCGGGCGCTCGGCGCGGTTCCTGCCGTGATGAGCTTGCGCTGAGTTGCTTCGACCGCGGCGGACATGGTGCCGACCCGTCTCCGCGCCGACCACGGGGGCGGCCCGGATTCACTCGTCTCTCGCCGAGGACGACCCCGCGTGGGGCCGGAGTACGTGATGCCCTCGGTACTTCAACCGTACGTCGGCCGCAACCGGAAGCGGCTGCGTCGAGGGGCGCGCACCTCACAGCCGAGGGCCGGCGGGGTAAGGGCCGGGGCGCCACCACGCCCCTGCCCTGTCGAGGCAGGTGCGCAGGATGCGCGCCGACTCTGGGCCAGCACCGGCCGCCGCGCAGCCCAGTGAACACAGCACAGCGCTGCCGCCCGCGTTCAAAGCCGGACGGCAGTGCGGGTGGACGAATTGAATGCCAGCTCACTTCCGAACCCGCACGCGACGCGACCTCCGCCCACCGGGTCTCCGAACCAATCCGAGCGAAACGTCCCACGCCAGGGGGACCGGTTCCTAGGTGAAAGCCAGCTTTCGGAAGGCGTTGCGGACGCCGTTCAGCGGTTCGCGGTCGCGGGAGTAGTACAGCTTGTTGGTCAAAAGCACCGCCCACCGGCCGTCGATGGGGGAGATCCACATGCCTGTGCCGGTGAAGCCGTAGTGGACCCAGACCTCCTCCTCGGCAGTGGTGCCGGGAGCCGGATGCCAGAACAGGCCGCGAGCCGGCTGGAGATCACCCGTCTGCTTGGTCAGGGAGCAGGTGGCCCACTTGCTACCGAAACCGGCCCGCCAAGAGGACGTGGCAGGGGCGAGCATGTAGCGGAGGAAGGCGGCGAGGTCATCGACGACGGTGAAGACCCCGGCGATGCCGCACACGCCGCCGAGGAGGCGGGCCGAGAAGTCGTGGGCGACTCCCTTCAGGTGGGTGTCGGTGTCCTGGTCGAGTTCGGTCGGTGCGCAGCGGGCGGCGAGGTCGGCGGGCAGGGGGCCGAAGCGGGTGGAGGCCATGCCCAGTGGGTGCCAGGTGCGGGTGGTGGCCAGTTGGTCCAGGGGCTGGCCGGAGAGGTGTTCGGCGAGGTAGCCCAGGATGAGGGCGGCCCGGTCGGTGCACTCGACAGCTTCTCCGGGTGCCCGATGGAGTTGTTTTCGGAGGACGCCTCGGCGGATTTCCTCGGGCTTGGTGCCATAGAGGTTCTTCAGCTGTGCCCGCAGGGGAACGCCGGCGGTGTGCGTCAGCAACTGCTGGGCGGTTACGGCGGCGAGTGGATGGCCGGCGACCTCGGACCAGAACGCGCCGAGCGGGTGGTCGAGGTCGAGGGTTCCGTCTTCCCACAGGGCGTCGATGGAGGACCAGACGGCGAGGATCTTTGTGAGGCTCGCGGCGTCGAAGACGGTGTCGGTGCGCATCGGCACGTCCGGCTCGTCGGGGGCGAGGACGCCGGTGGCGCCCTGGACGAGGACGCCGGTGGCGTCGCCGACGGCCCAGACGGCGCCCGGGTACACCTTGTCGCGGACTCCCTCGTCGAGTAGGGCTTCGATGCGCTCGCGGTCGTACGTCATGGTCTCCCTCTTCGCCGACGTGTCCTGCCGGGCGTTCACCGAGGAAACTTGGGAACGCTGAACGCGGTCACTCATCCCGCCGTGGGGCGAGACTTCATCCCCAGAAGAGGCGCTCAGTTATTTCCAGCCGTCCAGCGACACCTGGGGCCCGCCGCTGAGGTAGCGGTGGAGGGCACTGGCGGTGGTCTCGACGAATTCGTCGGGGATGGCGTTGGCGTCGACCCAGCGGACTTGGGCGTGCTTGCGAGGTTCGCGGTTTTCGGGCTCGCCGGACCATTCGTGGGCGACGAAGACGACGGTGAGGAAGCCGTTGGGGGCTTCCACGCCCCACGCGCCGTGGATGATGTGGGCGACCTTGAGCGCTTCTGGCCTGACGGTCAGACCGGTCTCCTCGTACAGCTCGCGGACGGCCGTCTCGGTGATCGGCTCGCCGGGCTCACTCTTGCCGACCGGGAGGTCCCACATGCCCTTGGCGAATTTGGCCTGGTCGCTGCGCTGGAGGAGGACCACGCGGTTGGTGGCCTTGTCGTGGACGATGACGGCGGCGACCAGCAGGGTCATGGATTCCACGGCGGGCTTGAGCGCTTGGGGCTGGTCATCGGTTGTCGGCTGAGCCACGGGGGTCCCTTCGTCGGCCGGGTTGGTGGGCATGTTAGGCGAGCGCCTCTCGGGCGCGACGGGCGAGTTCGGCGGCGCCGGGGACTTTGCGCCGCTGGTAGACCGCCAGCGTCGAGCGAATGGAGGTGATCGCCTTGCGGGTGCGGTCGGAGGTCATGCCGTCCATCAGCGTGAGGGCCTGGTTCCAGGCGGCGACTGCCTCATCGGCGCGGGCCTGGGCGGCGAGGCTGTCGCCGAGGTCCGCGTAGGTGAGGGCGTGGACGCGCTTGTACTTCTCAGGATCCCAGCGGACGAGCGCGTCGCGGTGCTGTTGCTCGGTTCCGACGTGATCGGCGAGGTCGGTGAGGGTGCGGGCCGTGTGGCTGGCGACGGTGCCGGCGGCGGGGCCGCTGACGAGGGAGAAGCTGGCCTGGGGGCCGTCGTCGCGGAGCAGAGCGTCTTCGGCGGCGAGCAGGGCGCGGGCCGCTGCGGGTTTTTCGTGGACTGCGGCGAAGGCGCGGGCGTGGGTGATGTGGAGTAGTGCCTCGGTCTGGCCGTCCACGTGGCCAAGTCCACGGCTGAGGGCGCCTTCGACGAGGTCGACGCAATGGTGGGGCTGTTTGAGGCTGAGGGCCTGGTGGGCGAGGGCGCGCATCATCCATGCGGCGTGACCGTGCGGGTCGGCTTCGCAGGCGAGCTGGTAGCCGACTTGGTAGTAGCGCTGGGCGGCGCCCTCCTGACCGAGGTCGTGGTGTTTCCAGCCCGCGAGGTAGGCCAGCTCGGCGACGGCGCCGAAGGCGGCCCGGCGCAAGGCTTCTGAGGCGAAGCGGGCGCGGAGCATCGGGGCGGCGGTATCGGCAAGATAGGCGGTGACGGTGGTCAGCCCGTGGCCGCCGCCCAGGCGTTCGTCGGCTGCGCTGAACGCGGCAGTGATCTGGCGGATCACGTCGACGTCCTCGGCTCCTACCAGGGTCCGGCCCGTGCGTGCGCGGAGCATGCGGGACGCAGCCTCATGGTCGTAGGCCAGGGGCATGACCACGCCTGCGGTGGTGAAGGCGGCCATAGCCAGGAAGCGGCGTCGTTCGACGTCGGCGCGGCCCAGGTCGGTGGCTGTGACGACGGGATCGGGGTCGTCAGGAAGGGGCGCCTCGGAGTCGCGCAGGCCAATCTCGGTCAGGGTGACGGTGCGACCGGCCCTGCGGGAGAGAGAGCTTCCGCGAGGTAGTGGCCGGTCTGCCCTGTCGGTTGCCGAGTGCCGTTGACCCAGTGGGAGATCGCCGACTTGTTGGTGCTGATGATCTCGCCGTTCTCCGCGGCGATCCGGCGCACGTCCCTGGCCAGCGCGTCGTACGTGCAGCCGATCGCGTCGATGGCCTCGCGTAAACGTATGTTGGGCCTGTTGGGTGCCGCCATGACCTCCTCCGTCCTGGGGCTGTAAACCGCGTATACCGCTTGGCCTCGCCCACTCCGTACCCACTGTGCGTGACGGACTGTTCACTTAATCACAGCCGCCCGGAACTGCCCGACCGCAGTCCTGGCTCCCCCCTTCGGCCGGGCGGCCCTCGAAGTTCCGTACACCCTCTCCGGGTTCGGGCACTCCTGTGCCCGAACCCGCCGATCAGAGACGGAGACACGGTGACCACCATCGACACCAAGGCCATCACGGTCGAACTGCCGCAGGCGTTCGACGAGCGCTGGAGCCGCCTGCCGGGCATCCAGGTCGACGGCCGGCGCATCACGATCGACCCGGCCGAGTACTTCTTCCGCTTCGAGTCCAACACCTGGCTCGTCGCCGACTGGGAGCTGGTCAAGTCCCAGCTCTTGGACGTGCAGGAGACCACTGAGAGCGCGGTGGAGCAGCTCGCGCTGGACTTCATCAAGGCCCATGGCGAGTCCACCTCGGACGCCGCCCGGGTGCTGTCCACCGCCTACGAGGTGTACGCCTACCTGTTCCGCGACGAACACCTCGACGGGCTCGGACTGCCGCAGATCACCGCCGACCACCTGCGGATGCTGCGCGAGGCGGCCACGCTCATGGCACTCAACAAGGTCGAGCTCGACGGGCACATCTCCAACGTCGGCCCGTGCTGGTTCTTCCCCGTCGCCACCTCGGTCGTCTTCGACCTGGACGACGAGATGGGCGGGATGCTCGACGAGGTCTACCACGGCGGCTGGTTCAACGAGCACCGCCGCATCGAGTCCATCAAGGCCCACGCCGCCCTCGGCGGACGTCTGGTGCACGGCTGCCAGTCCGTGCCGGACCAGTCCGGCGGCGTCGTCGCGCCCTACGGTGCCTCGATGGCCAACTTCCGCGATGACCTGGCCGCCTTCAAGACCGGCTGGATCGAGCAGGTCTACGCCCACCGCGTGACTCCCGCCGCGTAACACCCAGCAGCAAGGCTCCGGGGCGGGCAGGTCCGCTCGCCCGCCCCGGATGCCGCCACGACCGTAAGGGAGCCCCCGTGAACGACAACCTCACCACCGATCTCCTCGCCAACCTGTGCATCGTCGCGAACCAGACCGCCGCCAAGCGCGAGGAGGTGAGGGTGTGGTCGATGTCCGGCGTCGAACGCGTGACCTTCCCCGACGGCTGCACGCGGATCTTCAAGTACGCCAAGAGGCCCTTCGACAGCGAGGACCAGGCCCTACGGCTGGCCGGAACCCTCGGCATCCCGGCCCCGAAGGTCTATCACTCGGTCCGGATCGAGGGCTGGCTCGGCATGCTCCTGGAGGACCTCGGCACCCCCGTCCGGGAAGCGGACGACCTCGACGGTGCCGCAGCAGCCGTGGTCCTCCACCGCACGCGCACCGCTGGCGCGCTGCCCGTACTGCACGAGGAAAGGCTGCGGGCTCTGCCCAGCCGCGCCCTGGACCACCTCGACCGGCTCCGCAAGGCCGACCGCTGGCCGGACACCGGCGACATCGAGGAGGCCCTCGACCAGATCGCCCGGGCCGCCGACGCCCGCGCGCAGGGAACCACCCTGGCTCCCTTCGGCTGGGTGCACTCCGAGTTCCACCCCACCAGCCTCCACATCGGCCGACGCGGCTGGCGCCTGCTCGACTTCGCTCGCGCCTTCACCGGACCCGGACTGCTCGACCTCGCCAGCTGGCACGGCACCCTCGACGACCCCGACCCCGTGCGCCTCCGTGTCTTCCTGGAGTCCTACGTCACCGAAGGCGGCACCCCGGACGTACTCGCGGAGCGGGGCGGCCTGCCCGCGGAGAAGTGGGCGCTGGGCTGGCACCGCATGTGGGCCGTCGAGTGGTTCATGGAGCAGTCCATCCGCTGGATCAACGACCCCGCCACCGATCCCACCTACATCAAGGTCGTCTGCAGGCACCTCTCCGACGTCCTCCAGCTCCTGGAGGTGTAGGTGCTCGCGCAAGCCTCCCCCTGGTACGCCCACGCCCTCCAGCGCACGGTCGCCGGCCCGGCCGAACCACTCGCCCCACCCGCCCGGATGGAGTGGACTACACGGCCAGGCATCGGACCCGGCGCCGAGATCCTCGGCCCTGACCTGCGCCGCAAGCGCGTGGTCGAACTTGGCTGCGGACCCGGCCACAACGCAGCATGCCTCGCCACCCGGCACGCGGCCCACGTCACCGGCGTCGACCTGGTCGGCCTGCAAGTCCGCAGGGCCCGCTCACATTACGGACGGCTGAACAACCTCACCTTCGTCGCCGGACACGCCCTGCACTACCTGCAGGCCACCGACGAGCAGTTCGACGCGATCTACTCCGTCTTCGGCGCCATCGGCCTCGTCGCCCCCGAACTCCTGCTCCCCGCCATCGCCAACCGCCTCAAGCCCGGCTGCAGCCTGGCCTTCTCCGTCCCCCACCCACAGCGCGGCGGCCGGGCCCCCGCTGCCGACGACCGACCCCGCCGCGACTACGTCACGCTGCCGGACCGCACCCGCCTGCCCGTCGCTCGCTGGGACTTCGATGCCAGCCGCTGGGAGAAACACCTCGACCGCGCGGGCCTGTGGCTCGCCTCCGCCCAGGACTTCCACGACCCCCGAAAGGGCCGCTGGCCCGCCACCCTGCTGATCACCGCACGCAAGCTCTGACACCTGCCCCGGCTTCCGCGGAGGAACCGATGCGTCCCTACCTGCTCATCGACATCGACGGCGTCCTCATACCCTTCCCCGACGCGGACGGCACCACCCCCGCCACCCATGCCCGCTACGAGGTCGTACCCACAGGCCGCAGTGCCGACGACCCGGTCACCATCTGGCTCGACCCCGCCCACGGTCCCGCGCTCATGGACCTGATGCGTACCGGCCTCCTCACACCCGTCTGGTGCACCAGTTGGCGCCAGGACGCGACGACCCTGATCGGCCCCCTTCTCGGCCTCCCGCCACTACCGCACGTCGACTTGCCACGCCCCAACATCACCACCAGCCACCCCAACGGCTACCTGTGGAAGCGCGACCACGTCGACGCATGGCTGGGCGACGCGCCCGCTGTGTGGATCGACGACGACTTCACCAGCCTCGACCACGAATGGTCAGCGGAGCGTGTCGCCCGCGGGTTGCCGACTCTCCTGATCCAGCCCAATCCCCGAGAGGGTGTCCAACCGGAGCACTTTGCGGAGGTCTCGGCATGGGCTACGGAGGTGTCCACGCTCCGGGGAAGCGAGTCCTCGCCTCTGCGTGAGGCTGAAGCTGCATAGGCAGAGGCCGCTGCAGCGGATCTACGCTTCCGGCTGGTATCGCCATGAGGGATGTGCCGTGCGCCAGCGCCGGAATCACCGGTGTCGAGCGGATGCCGTCAGACCAGGCCGGGCTGCAACGCTCGTGCTGGCTTGGGCGGCTCGTGCTTGGTCGCTGGGGACCTGCCGGGCGGCGAGGCGTTGGACTCGCCAGGTGAGGGTCCTGGCGGTGGAGCGGGCGTCGTCCAGGGTGCGCAGCCGTGCGGCCTGCTGGAGAAGCTGCTCGGGGTCGTGACCCGCGTTCTCCGCTTCGGTCAGGGCGGCGGCCAGTGCCGGCCAGGCGGGGTCGTCGAGGACCAGCTGGACGTGGTCGGGCAGGATCACGAGGATCCGCTGGGCGTGCCGTTCCATGGTGCGGCCCGGTGGCTGACGCTGGGCCAGGGCGGTAAGCGGTCCGGCGGCGGCTTGATGGTAGGCGGCCTGCAGGTGGACCAGAGCTTGGTGAGCTGCGGCGACTTGCTGGTCGTGCCGGTGGACCTGGTGCCAGCGGGCCGCGGCGAGGACGACGAGGACGGCGATGTCGAGGAACATCGCCAGCCCGGACCCGTCACCGGTGACCGGCGCGGTGCGCAGGGCTCGTATGGCGCCCCGGAGGGCGCGGGCGTGGTCCTCCTGGGCGCGGATGCGGGAGCGGGTGGCACGTTCGAACGCTGTGGCGGCCTTCTGCAGCTGTGGCCTCAGGTGGCTGGGGACGAGCAGCGGAAGGACGTCGATGGCCTCACCGAGAGCCGCGATGTGGGCCTGGGCGACTTCGTCGTCGCCGTGGTCGAGGTGGTGGGGGATGCGCTCGGCCGCGGCGGTGGCCTGGTGCCAGGGGTTGGGTCTGCGTCGAAGGCCCGGCTCGGTGGCCGGCGCGGTGTCGATGGCGGTGAGGCGCTCCGCGATCTTGGGAAAGGACAAGTCGGGGGCGAGTTTGGCGCCGGAGAACCAGATCGGCTCGTCGGCGGCGTTGGTGTCGCCTTCCAGGGCGACCTTGTAGCCGCGCACGTCGCCGGAAGGGAAGTGCTGGACGTCGATGAGCACGCCCTCAACGCCGTCGAGCAGATGAAGGAAGTCCTCGGGGCTGGTGGCGATGGACACCAGCTGCCGGATGGTGGTGCGCAGGTGCTCGCGGGAGGTTTTGGCCTTGCCGGCGCGGCGGGCCTTCTCCTGCTCGGCGCGAGTGGGGCGCTTGGCGGCGGTGCGGTCTCCGCGCACGACCTGGTGAAGGCCGTACTCCTCCTCGATCTTGGCGAGTTCGCGGTCGGCGGTGAGGTAGTCGTTCCAGTGGCGTGCGGTACTCAGGTCGCCTCGGACCTTGGTGGCGGCGATGTGGATGTGGTCGGGTGCATGGCGGACGGCGACCCAGCGGCAGCCGTCCGGGTCGTCTTGTGGCGCGATGCCGGTGGCCGCCACAACGCGGCGGGCGATGTGGGCCCACTCCTCGTCGCTGAGGTGGCGGTCGGTTGTGGCGGCTCGGATGGAGCAGTGCCAGACATGCTGCTCGGGCGCACGTCCCAGTCGGCGGGCTTGCTTGACGCGCAGGTCGAGGTCGGCCACCAGGAGCTTCTTTGTGGCGGCGAAGTCGTCGCTTCGGCCGGGGTCGGGGGCAAAACCGTCCCAGGAGGCGACGAGGTGAGGGTCGGTGTGGTCCGTGGCCCTCTTGGTGTCGAAGAGGTAGCGGATCAGGCCGGCTGTGTCCTTGCCGCTGCTGATCTTGGCGATCATCAGGCCGCCTTCTTGGTGACGGCCTGGTTAGCGGCTGCAGCGATCTCAACGACGGCGGCACGGACCGCCGTAAGGGTGCGCCCGGCATGGGTCAGAGCAGCGTTGTCCCCAGGGTGTGGATGGCCGCCCGCGTTGAGCTTCCGGGCGATCTGGTTGACGTTGTTGCCGATCTTGGCGACCTGCTCGCGCAGGGCGGTCAGCTCGTCGATGTAGTCGTCGAGCGGGGTGCGCTGGCCGGGCAGGGCAAGGTCGCCATGGATGTGCGCCATGACCACCGCGCCGACGTAGTGGGCGCCGGCGATGTTCAGTGACCGGGCTTTGCGGAGGATCGCGGCCTTCTCCTCGATGCTGTAGCGCACGTCGACGCGTTCCTTGCGCTGGGTGTCCTTGCGCTTGCGGCGACGGGCGATGCGGTGCAGGGCGGCTGCTTCAGCGGCGCGCGGGAGCACGCCGGTCCCTGCGTCGGCGTGTTCCTCGTCCTCGGGCGCCCCCTGGTGCCCGATGGCCTTCGCCACCCCTGGGGCGGAGGCATCCCTGTTGGACCGGCCCTTGGACGGTCCAACGGCATACCTTGCTGGCTGGTTGGCGCTGGTGGTCATCTCGGGCAGCCGAGCCGGGAGTTCGGGGTCGTCATGCATCGGGCGGTTTCTCCAAGCACCGTTGCGGGTGTTGTGGGGACGGAAGCGTCTGTGGCCGTCAGAGGACGCCGGCGGGTTCCTTGCCGGGCTCGGCATGACGGGCTGACTCGTCGAGTTCTGCCTGCACCTGGTCCTTGATGTGCGTCAGACGGTCCTTGCCGATGCGGTACCTGGCGGCTCGGATGGCCGTCTCGATGTTGCGGCGTGAGGCGCGACCTCCGCGTCCCAGCGGTGCGGTGCGCGCGACGACGAGCAGTTCTTCGAAGGTGGCGTCGTTCTCATGGGCATCCGGTTTGGTGAGCGCCTTCTGCGGCACATCGACCGCTTCCTCCGCCGTGTCCGGGGGCTCAGCCACATCGGGCAGGCTCTCGGCCTGCGCCGGCCGACCGGCGTCCTCCTCCGCAGCGGCGGGCGGTTCGGCGCTGTCGGTGCTGTTGTGGCCGGGATCGGGGACGTTGTGGCTCTTTGTGGCGGCGGCTTCGCCGGCCTGGGGGGCGGGGTGGCGGCGGATCACAAGGTCGAGGTGGACAGCGCCGGCGAGCGCGAGTGGGGCGATGGCGGACAGGCCGCCGACGGTGACGTTGTCGAGGTGGAGTCCGGCGGTGTGTGCCTGCTGGTTGAGACGGACGGCGTGGAGGGCGTTCGCCCAGATGCTGGTGACGGTCGCGAGGCCGACGAGTGCCCAGACGTACAGACGAGAACGCCATGGTGCGGCACGAAGGATGAGCAGGGCGGCGACGCCGATGGCGATGAACCCGTCGATCACGAGCGGGAAGGCGTAGGTCAGCACTCCGCGGATGTGGATGGCGACGGCCATCTGCCGCAGGGCGTCGTAGGAGAGGGCGAAGCCGATCGTTCCGACCAGGGCGACCCCGAGGCGGATCGCGGCGGTCAAGACCGGTACGGGGGACGTGGTGGTGCGTGAAGGCAAGCGGCGTACTCCAGGCGGTGGCGGGTGCCATGGGCACAAGGGGTTGGCGGGAAGGGCAGTGACTCGTCGCACCCGTCGCATGCCTGGTCAGGCAGGTACGGATGGCCGCCGTGGTACGGGTGGACTCGTCACAGCGACGACACCCGTCGCGGGGCTGACCTGCGATGCGACGAGTGCGACGAGTCTTTACGGGTGCGGGCTTGGGACGTGGGCGTCGTTCTCGTCGCCGCTGTCGGCCGTCGGCTCTTCGGGGCAGTAGCGGGCCCACGCGTCGATGAAGCGGAGGCGGGCGAAGCCCTTGGCCTGCCGTCCGCCTTCGAAGCGGTGGGTGGCGGCCTTGATGTCGAAGTCCGCCAGGAGGATCCCCAGGTGGCGCGGGCTCAGGCCGGCGGTGCCGTACTCAGCCCAAGGCGCCTCCTGATCCTGGAGGAGTTCGTCCAGGAGGTCACGGGTGCGCATGATGTCGGGATCTCCGTAGCGTGCGAAGGCACGGCGGATGTCCTGCAGCAGGCGCGTCTTCAGGTTGGACTCGTCGTCATTGCTCGCCTCGGCCGCGCACATGGCCGCACACGCGGTACGGGCCTGCTCCGGCCAGGTGCCGCCGGCGAGTTCGGCGACGATCACCAGCGGCTCCCAGGTGTCCGCCGCACGGTCCTGCACCGGCATCGGCGGTACCAGATCCGCTGCGGTGTCCATCAGGGGCCGGAGCCAGGCGTTCAGCCGGTCGCGCAGACCGTGGAGGGCAGGGATGTCACGGCGGGAGCGGAACTGATCCACCCGCTCACCGTCCTTGCGGCGCTGCATGCGGATCACCACCGCCCGGTCCATGACTGTGTCCGGCAGGTCCCCGATGCCGGCGAGTGCGGCCATCGCGAAGGTGGGGAACGCCTGCGGCTTGTGCTCCGGGCCGGAGATGCGCAGGGCGGGCCGGTTGCGCTGGTGGCCGGCGTTGAGCAGGCCGCGCAGCTCCTCGTTCTTCTCGGCGGCCTTGATGCTGCCGAAGATGGTGTCGGCCTCGTCCACCAGCAGGGTGGGTGGGTCGTCGCCGATGGCGCGGAAGACCACCGCGGGGCTGGTGTTGACCGTGATCAGCGGTTCGCGCACCGTCTCGGTGATCACGTCCAGCAGGCGGGACTTGCCGCACCGCTTCGCCGGCCCGACCACCGCGAGACGGGGTGCGTGCTGGAGCGCGGGCTGGATGTGGGTGGCGGCCACCCACAGCGTCACAGCGGTCAGCGCCTCGCCGCTCGGCAGGATCACGTACCGTGCGATGGCTGCCCGCAACTCGTCCAGTAGCAGGGCCCCTTCGTCGGGTCGCGCCGGCTCCTCGTCGGTGGCTGAGGTCGGGGGAGCGGGGGCGGTGGCGGAAGACGTAGGTTCGTCCACAGGCATTCCTCCCTGGTGGGCCGGACGGGCAAGGCCCGGCCCACCGGTTCGATCGTTCAAGGGCGACGGAGCAGGGGCTTGGACCGGCGGCTTCAGGACGCGAGGTCGTACGCGGACTGGCTGGTCACCCAGGCGTCCACCTCGTGCCAGCGGTAGCGCAGGTGACGGCCGACCTTGTGCACGTTGGGGCCGATGCCCCGGTACTTCCACTGGTAGAGGGTCTTCACCGGCACGCCGAGGTAGGCGGCGACTTCCGCCGGGGTGGCCAGCGGGCCACGCCTGGCAGCGTCGGCGGTGGTAGAGGCGTTGGCGTTGCGGGCAGCGGTATTCGGCATACGGCTCCTTTTCGGTCATGGACAGCGTGCCTGGACAACACAGCCACACCGCGAGCGAAGAAGTCCAACGTTGGTTCTAAAACTCTCCACTAATTCCCTCGGCGTGGCTGGGAGGGGAAATAACCGTAGAGGCGGATCGGCCGTTGACCAAAAAGTTGGCGACTACGTCCTCGTCCTTGAGCCCACGAGGGGTCCCTCAGGGTCGGTGCCGTCCGTTGTCGCAGGCCAAAGGGTGACTAGGTAGGTGCGCAAATGAGCTGGCACAGGCGGTGAGCACATCGGGAGATACCGGCTCAAAACACCCAAGCTTTCCGCGCGACGACAAGCTAGCACAGTGACCTGCGGGAATTGCCCGTCCGCGCCTCGTGAATAGGCGAGATAAACGCCACGCCGCCCGCGGTCACCTGGCAGCGACTTCTGTAGAGTTTTAGAGCCAACTCTTGACATAAAGGCCAGCTGCAAGTTACAGCTACCTGTCATGGCAACTCGACCCGTCGAAATAGGCCCCGCCGGCCTCCACACCGCCCGCGCCATAGAGCGAATACGTATCGCGCGCGGCCTGACCCAGCACCAGCTGGCTGCCCGATGTACCGCGCTGGGCCGTCCGATGTCCAACATCGCCCTCAGCCGCACCGAGCGCGCCCACCGCCGCTGCGACGTCGACGACCTCGTCGCGATCTCCGCCGCCCTCGGCGTCTCGCCCGCAGTCCTGCTGCCTCTGGAGACCTCTCCAATCCAGATCCGGGAGTGCATCCAGGGGGTCCTTCTTGGCTGACGTGTACGACCGCTGGCACAAGTCCCACCCCAAGCCCACCGAGGCTGAGTGCGGTGAACACAGGAGCCGTACGCGGCAGATGGTCCCCACCGCTGATCACGGCGTCGGCAAACGTTGGCAGGTCCGCTACCGCGATCTGGACGGCCGCCAGCGCAAGGAGAACTTCGACACCAAGGCCGAGGCGGACAACCGGGCCGCTGAGGTCGACGTCGAAATCCGGCGCGGATCCTACGTCGTGCCAGCCGAGACGAAGCAGACGCTCGGCGCCTACGCGCAGAAGTGGCTGGACGCGAACTCCGTCGGTCCGACGACAGCCCTCCGCTATGAGGCGACGGTCCGCAACCACATCGTCGAGCACCTCGGGCGACGCGAGCTGCGTTCCCTCAACCAGCCCTCGGTCATCCAGGGCTGGATCCGCACTCTTCAGGACGCCGGCCTGGAGGTGTCGACGATCGAGGGCATCTTCGACATCCTCTCCAGCATCCTCGGCGCGGCCGTGGAGGACGGGCTGCTGCCGAAGAACCCCTGCAAGGCGAAGTCGGTCAAGCTGCCGACCGCGACCAAGAAGAAGATCATCCCTTGGCCGCTGGAGCGCGTTCGCGCAGTCATCGCCGGCCTGCCCAAACGCTTTCACGCCGGCGGTAAGCTGGCCTTCGGCTGCGGCCTGCGTCAGGGGGAGGTCTTCGGCTTCGCCGTCGAGGACATCGACTTCAAGACCGGTTGGATTCACGTCAACCGCCAGGTGCGGCTCGTCGGCACGAAGCCCGTCTTCGCGCTGCCCAAGGGGAACAAGATCCGGTCCGTGCCTCTACCGGCCCAGCTTGCCGCTGCCCTCAAGGCGCACATGAAGGAGTTTCCGCCGGTCGAGGTCACCCTGCCCTGGGCCAAGCCGGACGGCGAGCCGAAGACCTTCCGTCTCCTCTTCGTCGACCAGAAGGGGCGGGCGTACAACCGCAGCGTCTTCAACATGGGCGACTGGAAGCGCGCCCTGGCCGCCGCCGGCGTGATCCCTCCCCGCGAGCGTGGCGCGAGGTACCTCCAGGCGGCCCGGGAGGACGGGATGCATGCCCTCCGGCACGCCTACGCCTCCGTGCTCCTGGACGCGGGGGAGAGCATCAAGGCGCTCTCCGAGTACCTCGGCCACTCGGATCCGGGTTTCACGCTGCGGACGTACACGCATCTGCTGCCGTCCAGCGAGACGCGGACCCGCAAGGCGATCGACGACGCCTTCACGGAGGAGTCGGCACGAGGAGCCCAGGGCACATCAGTGCCCCCGGCGAAACTAATGTGCCCTCAATGTGCCCTGGCCGCCTGAGGGCCCCTTCCGGCACATGACGAGGGCGGGGTCCGAAAACCCCGCCCGCTACCCGAGAAACCCCAGCTCAGGGCCACACCAGGCAATACGGCTGATGCCCCGCCTCATACAGCCGGTGGCTGAAGTCCTGCCACTCGTGCAGCAGCTGGTAGACGTTGAAGGCGTCGCGGGGGCCGCCGCGGTCGGGGACCGTGGACCAGATGAAGGCCGCCGCGCCGACCGCCTCCTCGCCGATGCCGCGCAGCGGGTCGACGACCGTCATGGGCAGCTTGACCACCGCGTAGTCGGGGTGCAGCACGACCAGCTCCAGCGGGGGCACCTTGTGCAGGGGCACGCCCTCGATGCCGGTCAGCACCATGGCGGCCATGGTCTCCGGCTTGATCTTGGTGAACATGCCGCCCATGCCGAGCTCGTCGCCGCCGAGTTCCTCGGGACGCATCGAGATCGGGACGCGGGCTGCCGTGGCGCCGTCCGGCGCGCCGAAGTACTTGTACGTCACCCCCACCCGACCACCATTCCTGCTCCCCGGTCCCAGCCGCTCGATCCGTCCGTGTATACGTCCGTCGAGCCGCTCGGGTTCGCTCGGAACTCCATGTGTCTGACGGGACTCGTTCGTGCCTGCCGCGTTCGCCGCCTCGTCCGCGTGCTGGGTCTCGCGCCGGTGCCTTCCCCGCCGGGCACGTCGAGGACCCAGGTCATCAGTCCCCTCGCCCAGTCCGCCACCGCGATGCATATCTCCACCCGACTGCTTTTCTAGGACGCGCGGCCCCCGCCGCGCAACCCGATCATCGTGTCAGTGACCTCCCCCACGGCCGCCCGCCGAAACGTGCGGTGAAACATCAGTCCGCGGGATCTTCGCGGCCCGCGGCCGCACCGGGCCGTGTGAGCTGCGTATATCAGACGCCAGTTTCGCAGATCACACGGCGGTGGTGGGGGTTGGAGGCCGCAGAGATCCGCGCGGTGGCCGAGAACGATCGGTGCGGTCGTTCTCCGCAGTCGCACGGCCGGCTCCGTCCGGGCCCGCCCCCGGCCACGCGCCTGCCACGCGCCCTCTCCGGAGCGCCCCTGGACCCCCTCTCCAGCGCCCCTGGCCTACCCTGAACAACGTCCCTCGCACTCGGCACCGGAGCCCTCCGAGAGCCCGAGAAGTCGACAGAAGGTCGGAGAAGTCGCAGGTCATGAGCGAACTGCCATATGCATACGAAGCCCCCGCCTCGCAGGCGCTGTTCGATCGGGCCGCGGCCGTCACTCCCGGTGGCGTCAACTCACCGGTGCGTGCCTTCCGCGCCGTCGGCGGTACGCCCCGGTTCATGGTGTCCGGAAACGGGCCGTATCTGACCGACGCCGACGGGCGTGAGTACGTCGACCTCGTCTGCTCCTGGGGCCCGATGATCCTGGGGCACGCGCACCCCGAGGTGATCGCCGCCGTGCAGGAGGCCGTCGCCCGCGGCACGTCGTTCGGCACGCCCGGCGAGGGCGAGGTCGCGCTCGCCGAGGAGATGGTCGCCCGGATCGAGCCGCTGGAGCAGGTGCGGCTGGTCTCCAGCGGAACCGAGGCCACCATGTCGGCGATCCGTCTGGCCCGCGGCTTCACGCAGCGCAGCAAGGTGATCAAGTTCGCCGGCTGCTACCACGGGCACGTCGACTCGCTGCTCGCCTCCGCCGGCAGCGGTGTGGCGACCTTCGCGCTGCCCGACACCCCGGGCGTCACCGGCGCGCAGGCCGGCGACACCATCGTGCTGCCGTACAACGACCTCGAGGCCGTGCACGCGGCGTTCGCCGCCCACCCCGGCGAGATCGCCTGTGTGATCACCGAGGCCTCGCCGGGCAACATGGGCGTGGTGCCGCCGCTGCCCGGGTTCAACCAGGGGCTGAAGGACGCCTGCGAGAAGAACGGCGCGCTGTACATCTCCGACGAGGTGATGACCGGCTTCCGCACCAGCCGCGCCGGCTGGTACGGCGTCGACGGTGTGCGCCCGGACCTGATGACCTTCGGCAAGGTGATGGGCGGCGGCTTCCCGGCCGCGGCGTTCGGCGGGCGGGCCGACGTCATGGCGCACCTGGCCCCCGCCGGGCCCGTCTACCAGGCCGGCACCCTCTCCGGTAACCCGGTGGCCACCGCCGCCGGACTCGCCCAGCTGCGGCTGCTGGACGACGCGGCCTACCGGAAGATCGACGCCGTCTCGGCGCAGATCCAGTCCCTGGTCGGCGAGGCGCTCACCAAGGAGGGCGTGGCGCACACGCTGCAGAACGCCTCCAACATGTTCTCCGTGTTCTTCACCGACCGGCCGGTGCGCAACTACGAGGACGCCAAGGCGCAGGAGTCCTTCCGCTTCACCGCCTTCTTCCACGCGATGCTGGAGAACGGCGTGTACCTGCCGCCGTCGTCCTTCGAGTCGTGGTTCGTGTCCACCGCGCACGACGAGCAGGCCGTCCAGCGGATCGCCGACGCCCTCCCGGCGGCGGCCCGAGCGGCAGCGGAGGCCACCGCGTGAGCGCCGGCCAGAAGAAGGATCTGGGCGCCGACGTCACCGTCGTCCACCTGATGCGGCACGGCGAGGTCGAGAACCCGTCCGGCGTCCTCTACGGGCGGCTGCCCGGCTACCACCTCTCGGAGCTGGGCCGGCGCATGGCCGACCGGGTCGCGGAGCACCTGTCCGGGCGCGACATCGTCCATGTCGGGGCCTCCCCGCTGGAGCGGGCGCAGGAGACGGCCGAGCCGATCGCCAAGGCGCACGGGCTGGACATCCTCACGGATGAGCGGCTGATCGAGGCGGAGAACGTCTTCCAGGGCAAGGCCTTCGGTGTCGGCGACGGTGCCCTGCGCCGGCCGGAGAACTGGAAGCACCTGGTCAACCCGTTCAAGCCGTCCTGGGGCGAGCCGTATGTCGACCAGGTGATCCGGATGATGGGCGCGCTCAACGCGGCGAAGGACGCGGCCCGCGGCCACGAGGCGGTGCTGGTCAGCCACCAGCTGCCGATCTGGATCGTGCGGTCCTACGTCGAGCGGCGGCGCCTGTGGCACGACCCGCGCAAGCGCCAGTGCACCCTCGCCTCGCTCACCAGCTTCACCTTCCAGGGCGACAAGATCGTCTCCGTCGGCTACAGCGAACCGGCCCGCGACCTCGTCCCCCCGCACCTCCTCGCCGGCGCAAAGCGCCCGAAGGGCGGAGCCGGCGGCAAGGCATTCGGCGCGTAGCGGCCCTAATAACCGAAAGCGCGGCGGCCAAGGCCGCCGCGCGTCCTGTTCGTTGCAAAATCTCCCCAATTGAGTGGAACCTCCATCTCCGTCACGGCCTCTGACTGAGTGACCAGCAGATGATGTGACGAACGGGGAGGCCATGCGCACTCTCACCCGCAGGGGAATGCTCGGGCTCGGCGCGGGCGCCGTGGCCGCCGCCTCGCTGGCCGGTTGCGGAGGCCTCACCGGCTCGGACGGTTCGACCCACGCCGGCGGTTCCCGTGGCGGCGACGAAGGGCCGGGCGCCGAGCCCGAACCCTCCAAGACCGCCCGCCCGATCGGCGACGGCTCCACCTCCTTCACCGGCCGGCAGCCCCATCAGCCGGAGAAGCCCGTGCCGCTGGAGCCCGGTCAGGCCCCGCCCCAGTTCGTCGTGTTCTCCTGGGACGGCGCCGGCGAGGTCGGCAACGGTCTCTTCCCGCGCTTCCTGGACCTCGCCAAGGAGCACGGCGCGTCCATGACCTTCTTCCTCTCCGGGCTGTATCTGCTGCCCGAGTCGAAGAAGCGCCTCTACGACCCGCCGAACAACCCGCGCGGCGCCTCCGACATCGGCTACCTCACGGACGACCACATCAAGGACACGCTGAAGAACCTCCGCCGTGCCTGGCTCGAGGGCCATGAGATCGGCACCCACTTCAACGGCCACTTCTGTGCCGGTACCGGCAGCGTCGCCAACTGGACACCGAAGCAGTGGCGCAGCGAGATCGACCAGGCGAAGTCCTTCGTCAAGCAGTGGCGGACCAACACCGGCTGGACCGACCTGCCGTCCCTCCCCTTCGACTACGACAAGGAGCTGACCGGCGGCCGTACGCCCTGCCTGCTCGGCCAGGAGAACCTGCTGCCCGTCGCCCGCGAGCTGGGCTGGCGCTACGACGCATCCTCGCCCGGCGGCCGCCAGACCTGGCCGGTGAAGAAACAGGGCATATGGGATCTGCCGCTGCAGCAGATACCGTTCCCCGGCCGCTCCTTCGAGGTCCTGTCGATGGACTACAACATGCTCGCCAACCAGTCCCTCAACTCGACCAAGGCGCCCGCGCACAACTACCCGGGCTGGCGGAAGCAGGCCGCCCAGGCATACATATCCGGCTTCAAACGGGCATACGAGACAAACCGCGCACCCCTCTTCATCGGCAACCACTTCGAGGAGTGGAACGGCGGCATCTACATGGACGCCGTGGAGGAGGCCCTCAAGCACATGGCGCGGGAGAAGGAGAAGGGCGGCGACGTGAGGCTCGTCTCCTTCCGTCAGTTCGTCGACTGGCTCGACGTGCAGAAGCCCGAGGTCCTGGACCGGCTGCGCACCCTGGAGGTCGGGCAGGAACCGGCAGGCGGCTGGAAGGCGTTCATGAAGGACGCCGGCCGCGGCACCGGGGGGAGCGCCTCGAACGGCGCCTGAAATGCGGGTTTCCGCCCGCAAGGGGGGTGCGCATGATCCCCTGGAAGGGCATGCGAAACTTTTCACATGAGTGCCGCCAGCCGCGCCCCCCAGCGCCCGAACCGCGCCGCCCGCGTCGGCCGTGACCGCCGTGCGAGCGTCCGCCGCCGTGTCGCCCTGACCGCCGGTGCCGCCGTGGCCGCACTGCTCGTCACCGCGTGCGGCGAGGGCGGGACCTCCGGCGGAGGCGGCGACACCAACTTCGTCACCGGCACCGACGGCATCTCCACCGCCGCCAAGGGCGAGCGCGCCGCGGCCCCCGAGCTGTCCGGCGAGACCGTCGACGGCAAGCAGCTCGACGTCGCCGACTACAAGGGCAAGGTCGTCGTGCTGAACGTCTGGGGCTCCTGGTGCAACCCGTGCCGGGCGGAGGCCAAGTACTTCACCAAGGTCGCCAACGACTACGCCGGCAAGGGCGTGCAGTTCGTCGGCATCAACACCCGCGACACCAACATCCGGGCGGCCCGGGCGTTCGAGGAGGACTTCGACGTCCCCTACCCGAGCCTGTACGACCCCACCGGCAAGCTGATGCTCCGCTTCCCCAAGGGCACGCTCAACCCGCAGTCGATCCCCTCCACCCTGATCCTGGACCGGGACGGCAAGATCGCCGCCCGCTCCCTGTCACCGCTCAGCGAGGAACGGCTGCTGAAGATGCTCAAGCCGGTCGTCGCGGAGAAGTGACGTGACGTCCCTGCACACGCTCGCCGCCGCGGTGGACCCCAACACCACCGTGCTCAACGGTGCCCTGCTGGTGGCGCTGCCCATCGCCCTGCTCGCGGGACTGGTCTCCTTCTTCTCCCCCTGCGTGCTCCCCCTCGTCCCCGGCTACCTCTCCTACGTCACGGGTGTGTCCGGCACCGACCTGGGCGAGGCCCGGCGCGGCCGGATGGTCGCCGGCGCCTCCCTGTTCGTGCTCGGCTTCACCGCCGTGTTCGTCTCCGGCGGGGCCTTCTTCGGCTACTTCGGGTACACGCTCCAGGAGCAGAAGGGTGTCCTGACGAAGATCCTCGGCGTCCTCATGATCCTCATGGGCGCCTTCTTCATGGGCCTGATGCCCTGGATCACCCAGCGGGAGTTCCGTTTCCACAAGCGCCCCGCGGCCGGTCTCGTCGGGGCACCCGTCCTGGGCGCGCTGTTCGGCATCGGCTGGGCACCCTGCACCGGTCCGGCCCTCGCTTCCGTACTGACCCTCTCCGCCCAGCAGGAGAGCGCCGGGCGGGGCGCCATACTGACCGTCGCGTACTGTCTGGGACTGGGCGTGCCCTTCGTGCTCACCGCCGTCGCCTTCCGCAAGGCGCTCGGCGCGTTCGCCTGGGTCAAGCGGCACTACGTGTGGGTCATGCGCATCGGCGGCAGCATGATGATCGTCACCGGTGTGCTGCTGCTGACCGGCGCGTGGGACAGCCTCGTGGCGCAGATGCAGACCTGGTCCAACGGCTTCACTGTGGGGATCTGACCCGATGAGCAACACCACGACGGACGACACCACGAAGGCCGGTGACGACCAGGACCTGGGCGCGGCCGCCGCCCGGCTGTCCACCGCCCCCGACGAGGAGGCGCCGAACCTGCCCTCCCTGGGCGTGATCGGCTGGGCCCGCTGGTTCTGGCGGCAGCTCACCTCCATGCGGGTCGCCCTGCTGCTGCTTCTGCTGCTCTCGCTCGGCGCGATCCCCGGCTCGCTGATCCCGCAGACCGGGATCGACGAGACCAAGGTCGCCGACTTCCGTGAGCGGCACGAGGTCCTCGCCCCGATCTACGACAAGCTCGGGCTCTTCAACGTCTACAGCTCGGTGTGGTTCTCCGCGATCTACATCCTGCTGTTCGTCTCCCTGATCGGCTGCATCGTCCCGCGCACCTGGCAGTTCGTGGGCCAGCTGCGCGGCCGCCCGCCGGGCGCGCCCCGGCGGCTGACGCGGCTGCCCGCCCACACCACCTGGCGCACCGAGGCCGACCCGGAGCAGGTCCGCGAGGCCGCCCTCGCCCTGCTGAAGAAGCGCGGCTTCCGCGCCCATCTCTCCGGTGACGCGGTCGCCGCCGAGAAGGGCTATCTGCGCGAGGTCGGCAACCTCGCCTTCCACATCGCGCTGATCGTGATGCTGATCGCCTTCGCCTGGGGCCAGCTGTTCAAGTCCGAGGGCAACAAGCTGATCGTCGAGGGCCACGGCTTCGCCAACACGCTCACCCAGTACGACGACTTCAAGTCCGGCAGCCTCTTCACCACCGACGACCTCGAACCCTTCAGCTTCGACCTGAAGGACTTCAGGGGCACCTACGAACGCACCGGCCCCAACAAGGGCACCCCGCGCACCTACGAGGCCGACCTCACCTACAGCGAGGGCGCCTACGGCAAGCAGAAGAAGACCACCGTCAAGGTCAACGAACCGCTGAAGATCGGCGACGCCAAGGTCTACCTGGTCAGCCACGGCTACGCACCGGTCGTCACGGTCCGCGACGGCAAGGGCAGGATCGTCTTCCAGGACGCGGTGCCGCTGCTGCCGCTCGACGCCAATGTCACCTCCTCCGGCGTGGTCAAGGTCCTCGACGGCTACCGCAACCCCGAGGGCAAGAAGGAGCAGCTCGGCTTCCAGGCCTTCTTCGTGCCGACCTTCGGCGGCTCGGCGACCGGCACGATGCTCTCCCAGTTCCCCGCCCTGGACTATCCGGTCCTCGCGCTCAACGCCTACCACGGCGACCTGAAGGCCGACTCCGGCATTCCGCAGAGCGTGTACCAGATGGACAAGTCCAAGATGAAGGAGTTCAAGGGCTCCGACGGGAAGCTGCTGAAGAAGCTGCTGCGCCCCGGCGAGACCATGAAGCTCCCGAACGGTGCGGGCTCGGTCACCTTCGAGAAGGACATCAAGGAGTGGGCCGGCTTCCAGGTCGTCCAGGAGCCCGGCGGCGGCTGGGCCCTCGGCGGCGCCATCGTCGCCATCGGCGGCCTCGCCGCGTCGCTGTTCATCCAGCGCCGCCGCGTCTGGGTGCGGGCCGCCGAGGGCGCCGACGGGGTGACCGTCGTCGAGATGGCCGGCCTCGGCCGCAGCGAGTCCGCAAAGGTGCCGGAGGAACTCGGCGACCTCGCCGAGGCCCTCTACGCACAGGCCCCAGGCGCCCCCGAGCCCGAGCCGGACCCGAAGACCGAGTCCGGCACCGGCACCCCCGACCACCCCGAGGCCGGTCCCGAGGCGGATCCCGCCACGGACGCCGCCTCGGATCCCGGCACCGGCACCGACCCCGACCCGGGGACCGGCACCGACCCCGACCCCGACCCGGGGACCGGCACCGACCCCGCCCCCGATCCCGCAACCGCTCCCGGACCGGACGACGCATCAGCGAAGACACCCGACAACCGCAACCCTGCATCTGCCGAAGGGGCTGAGCAGCAGTGACTCTCGCCGCCGCGACCAACGAGAGCCTCGCGGAGATGAGCAATGTGCTCATCTACTCCGCGATGGCCGTCTACACCCTGGCCTTCTTCGCATACATCGCCGAATGGCTCTTCGGCAGCCGCAGCAAGGTCGCCCGCACGGCCGCCGCGCTCACCCCGCGCGCGGAGTCCAAGAAGGCGCCCGCGGTGACGGTGAAGCAGGCGGGCGGCACCGCCGTCCTTGAGCGGCCCAAGGTCGTCGTCCGCGCCACGGCCGGCACCCGGGACGTACCGGACGGCCCCGGCGCCCACGGCGGTGACGAGCAGGGCGACCTCTACGGCCGTATCGCCGTGTCCCTCACCGTGCTCGGCTTCCTGCTGGCCTTCGGCGGGGTGCTCACCCGGGCGCTGTCCGTGCAGCGGGCGCCCTGGGGCAACATGTACGAGTTCAACATCACGTTCTCCACCGTCGCCGTCGGCGTGTACCTCACGCTGCTGGCGCTGAAGAAGAACGTGCGCTGGATCGGGCTGTTCCTGATCACCTCGGTCCTCCTCGACCTCGGCCTCGCTGTCACTGTCTTGTACACCGCCAGCGACCAGTTGGTTCCCGCCCTCCACTCGTACTGGCTCTACATCCACGTCTCCACGGCGATCCTCTGCGGCGCGGTCTTCTACCTGGGCGCGGTCACCACGATCCTGTACCTCTTCAAGGACTCCTACGAGAGCAAGCTGGCCGGCGGCGGCAAGCCCGGCACCTTCGCCACCAGCGTCCTGGAGCGCCTGCCCGCCTCCGCCTCGCTCGACAAGTTCGCCTACCGCGTCAACGCGGCCGTCTTCCCGCTGTGGACGTTCACGATCATCGCGGGCGCGATCTGGGCGGGCGACGCCTGGGGCCGCTACTGGGGCTGGGACCCCAAGGAGGTCTGGTCCTTCATCACCTGGGTCGCCTACGCCTGCTACCTGCACGCCCGCGCCACCGCCGGCTGGAAGGGCCGCAAGGCCGCGTACCTGGCCCTGCTGGCCTTCGGCTGCTGGCTGTTCAACTACTACGGCGTCAACATCTTCGTCTCCGGCAAGCACTCCTACGCGGACGTCGGCCTCGGCGCGCTGACCGCCGCCGGCTTCTGAGCCCGGCAACGAGGACGTCGGGAGGCGCTCACCTCCCGATGTCCTCGTTCCACAGCTGTGGATGACGCTCGACGAAATCCCGCATCATCGCGACGCACTCCGGATCGTCCAGCAGCACGACGTTCACACCGTGCTCGGCCAGCCAGTCGTGCCCGCCGTGAAAGGTGACCGCCTCACCGATCACCACCCGCGAGATCCCGAACTGCCGGACCAGACCCGAGCAGTACCAGCACGGCGACAGCGTGGTCACCATCGTCGTCCCCCGGTACGACCGCTGCCGGCCCGCCGCCCGGAAGGCGGCCGTCTCCGCGTGCATCGACGGATCCCCGTCCTGCACCCGTCGGTTGCGCCCGCGCCCCAGCAGCGTCCCGTCCGCCCCGTACAGCGCGGCCCCGATCGGAATCCCGCCCTCGGCAAGCCCCGCCCGTGCCTCCTCCAGCGCGGTGCCGAGCCAGGAACGGGCGGTGGCGGAGTCGATCGTGTCCATACGGCCAGTCTTCCCCGGCCGAAGGGCCAAGGGCGCAGGTGATCACCCGAAGGGCTCCAGCACCGCGTAGTCGGCGAAGCTGCGGCGGTAGCGGGTGTGCCGGGTCTCCTGGGTGTGGCGGCGCTGCCACTCCTCGACCCCCGCCGGGGACCGGCACGGCCCCGACGCCGCCCCGCAGTCCGCCTCGTCCCCGGACACACACCGGGCCTCGTACTCCGGCTCGGCGGACGGGTCCTGCACGATCGTGTACGGCACGTAGCGGAAGACGCGGCGGGTTCCTGCGGAGTGCGCCTCATGGACCCGGCGCTGGTGGCGTCGGAGCAGCACGTCCGCGTCCGTCTCCGCGCTGCCGTCGTCCGCCGCCCGCGCCTCGTTCCGCCGCGCGGCCAGCCCGGCGCACTCGCCGCAGCCGGGGACCGGCTCCGGGGGAGGGCTCACCGGGACCAGCGGGTGAGCCATCAACAGGCGGTTGACGGAACGGCGGTTGGCCTTGCGGACCTCGGCGCTCAGATCCATCGGCGGTTCCCTTTCGTCACTCTCGGTGTGTCGAGCGTGGCGCAGTGGAATCGTGGGCATCAATGCATGACGCGTGACACTGGACCACTGTCACGGAGGGGGACGCCGTGAGCCGACGCAATGCCGGGGGGAGTACGGGGGCTACCACGGCCGCCGTGTTCGGCGAGGTGCTGAGGCACTTCCGGGAGGCGGCGGGGCTGACGCAGGAGGGGTTGGCGGGGCGCATCCCGTGCGACCGGTCGCATGTTGCACGGGTGGAGGCGGGCACGCGGGTGCCGACGGACACGTTCGCGAAGACGTGCGACGAACTACTCGGCACGGGTGGGGTGCTGGGGCGGCTGTGGGGGAGGATCGACTGGTATCCGCAGGTGGAGCATCCGGATTGGTTCCGGCGCCGTGCGGAGATGGACGCTGTGGCTGTGGCGCTGCGTGAGTATCAAGTGCAGGTGGTGCCCGGGCTGTTGCAGACAGAGGCGTACGCGCGGGCGCTGTTCGCGCGCGTCACCAGCGGTGACGAAGTGGAGGAGCGGGTTCGTGCCCGGCTGAGCCGCCAGCGGCGGTTTCTCGCGGACGGAGGTCCCTTCTATGCGGTTGTCCTCGACGAAAGCTGTCTTCGCAATGTGGTCGGCGGCCCGATCGTCATGCGTGAGCAGTGTGCGCACCTGCTCGACGTCGCTCGTCGCCCCAACATCCATGTGCAGGTGGCGCCTGCCAACCGTGCCGAACTCGTGCGTCCCAATGCCGCGATGTCGTTGATCGAGCTGCCCGACGGGCACAAGTGGGTCTACTCGGAATCACTGGATCGAGGCCATTTCAACGACAATCCGGCCGTCTACGGATGGCACCTGCAGACCTATGATGTGCTCAGGGCGGATGCTCCGTCAGCTCTCGAGTCCGCCGCACTGATCAGCGAGGCGATGGAGAGGTACGAGCACGATGAACAGCGACGAGTTCAGCTCGGCCACGACCTGGATCAAGAGCAGCTACAGCGGCGACAACGGCGGCAATTGCGTCGAGGTGGCCCCCGACTTTCCCGGTGCCGTTCCCGTCCGCGACAGCAAAAACCCTGACGGCCCGGTGTTGATGGTGGGCCGGGGTGCCTGGGCCGCCTTCACCGCAGCTCTGCGCTGAGAACCATGGCCAGCCACGAGTTCAGCTCGGCCACGACCTGGATCAAGAGCAGCCGCAGCGGCGCCAACGGTGGAGACTGCGTCGAAGTGGCCCCCGGATTTCCCGCCGTCGTTCCCGTCCGCGACAGCAAGAAGCCTGACGGCCCGGTGCTGGTGGTCGGCCGGAGCGCGTGGGCGGACTTCACCGCAGCTCTGCACTGACGAACTTGCCGCTCCACAAGCCCGTTAGGCGGCGACGCGCAGAACGGGATGAAAGCGGGGCGGGGCTTGGAGAGAGGCGGGGACGGAGTGCGCCCGTCCGCTCAGTCGGTCCTGGGGTCCTCGTCCGGGTCCTTGTCCCGCTCGCGGTCCTTGTCGGCATCGCGGTCCCGGTCCCGCTCGCGGGGCTTGTTCTCGTCGAGGGACTTCAGGAAGTCGGGGTTGTCGTCCGGGGCCACCCACTGGCCGCGTCCCGTCCCACGGGCGACCGGGTGCCGCTTCTTGCCGGCGATGATCCACGAGATGGAGCCGACCAGCGGGAACAGCAGCACCAGGATCGCCCACAGCGGCTTGGGCATGTGGCGGACGTCCTCGTCGCTCGTGCTGATGCAGTCGATGAACGCATAGATGCTCAGTGCCAGCGGCACGAGAAACATCAGCACCCGAAGCATGGGGCCTCTCCAGCGGAAGCGGTGGGTGGTACACGGCCAGGGTAGCCGCTCGGGGATACTTGACCGCATGGCTTACGACGATCTTCGCTCCCTGCTCAGGGCGCTGGAGCGCGAGGGCGACCTCAAGCGCATCAAGGCCGAGGTCGACCCGTATCTGGAGGTCGGTGAGATCGTCGACCGGGTGCAGAAAGCCGGCGGCCCGGCGCTGCTCTTCGAGAACGTGCGCGGCTCCAGCATGCCGCTCGCCATGAACGTGTACGGCACCGACCGGCGCCTGCTGAAGGCACTCGGGCTGAAGTCGTACAGCGAGATCAGCGACAAGATCGCCGGACTGCTCAAGCCCGAGCTGCCGCACGGCTTCGTCGGCATCCGCGAGGCCTTCGGCAAGCTCGGCGCGATGACCCACGTGCCGCCGAAGAAGGTGAAGGACGCACCGGTCCAGGAGGTCGTGCTCACCGGCGACGACGTGGACCTGGAGAAGCTGCCCGCCCTGTTCACCTGGCCCAAGGACGGCGGCTCCTTCTTCAACCTGGGGCTCACCCACACCAAGGACCCGGAGACGGGCATCCGCAATCTGGGCCTGTACCGGCTGCAGCGCCACGACCGGCGCACCATCGGCATGCACTGGCAGATCCACAAGGACAGCCGCAACCACTACCAGGTGGCGGCCCGCAGGGGAGAGCGGCTGCCGGTCGCCATCGCCTTCGGCTGCCCGCCCGCCGTGACCTACGCCTCCACCGCGCCGCTGCCCGGCGACATCGACGAGTACCTGTTCGCCGGGTTCGTGCAGGGCAAGCGGATCGAGATGGTGGACTGCAAGACCGTGCCGCTCCAGGTGCCGGCGAACGCCGAGGTCGTGCTGGAGGGGTGGCTGGAGCCGGGCGAGATGCTGCCCGAGGGGCCCTTCGGCGACCACACCGGCTTCTACACCCCGCAGGAGCCCTTCCCCGCGCTGAAGATCGACTGCGTGACGATGCGGAAGCGCCCGCTGCTGCAGTCGATCGTGGTCGGCCGCCCGCCGACCGAGGACGGGCCGCTGGGGCGGGCGACGGAACGCTTCTTCCTGCCCCTGCTGAAGATCATCGTCCCGGACATCGTGGACTACCACCTGCCCGAGGCCGGCGGCTTCCACAACTGCGCGATCGTCTCGATCGACAAGAAGTACCCCAAGCACGCGCAGAAGGTCATGCACGCCATCTGGGGCGCGCACATGATGTCGCTGACCAAGCTGATCGTGGTCGTCGACGCCGACTGCGACGTGCACGACCTGCACGAAGTGGCCTGGCGGGCGCTGGGCAACACGGACTACTCCCGTGACCTCACCGTCGTCGAGGGCCCGGTCGACCATCTCGACCACGCCTCGTACCAGCAGTTCTGGGGCGGCAAGGCCGGCATCGACGCGACGAAGAAGTGGCCCGAGGAGGGGTATACGCGCGACGGCGGCTGGCCGGACATGGTCGAGTCCGACCCGGAGACCGCCGCCAAGGTGGACCGCCGCTGGAAGGAGTACGGACTGTGACCTCGGCCTCCGCAGCGCTGCCGCAGCAGCCGGGACGCACCAGGGCCTTCCTGCGCCTGGTGATGATCGAGCACTCGGTCTTCGCCCTGCCCTTCGCCTACATCGCCTCCCTCACCGCGATGTACCAGTGGGACAAGAACATCCACTGGGGCCGGCTGCTGCTGGTGACGCTCGCCATGGTCGGGCTGCGCACCTTCGCCATGGCCGCCAACCGGATCATCGACCGCGAGATCGACGCCCGGAACCCGCGCACCGCGCACCGCGAGCTGGTCACCGGCGCGATGACCGTGCGGCACGCCTGGACCGGCGCGCTCATCGCCCTCGTCGTCTTCCTGGGCGCGGCGGCCCTGCTCAACCCGCTGTGCCTGGCCCTCGCGCCCGTCGCGGTGATCCCGATGGTGGTCTATCCCTACGGCAAGCGGTTCACCGACTTCCCGCAGGCCATCCTCGGGCTCGCCCAGGCCATGGGCCCGGTCGGCGGCTGGCTGGCGATCACCGGCGCCTGGTCCTGGGACGCCGTCGTCCTCGGCCTCGCCGTGGGCATCTGGATCGGCGGCTTCGACCTGATCTACGCCTGCCAGGACGTCGAGGCCGACCGCAGGATCGGCGTGCGCTCGGTCCCGGCCCGCTTCGGCATCCCGGCCGCCATCTGGAGCGCCCGCGGCTGCCACGTCGTCACCACGGCCCTGTTCGCCTGGTACGCCGTCCTCACCGGCGCCGGTGCCTTCTTCTGGCTGGGCCTGCTGATCGTGGCCGCCGCCTTCGTCTATGAGCACACCATCGTCCGCCCCGACGACCTCTCCCGCCTGAACCGCGCGTTCTTCTCCGTCAACGGCTTCATCGGCATCGCCCTCTTCGTCTGCGCGCTGCTGGACCTGCTGGTCCGGGGGCTGACGGTCTGAAACAGGTGGCCGAGGCCCCGGCGCCAGGGGACGCGCCCTGGCGCCGGGGCCTCGCGGCTACTCCGTAGCTTCCGCTTCGGCTGCCGCGCGGGCCTTGCGCAGGATCTCCGGGGCGTCGGGGGAGACGAAGGAGCCGAGGCCGGGTTCGGTGTAGACGAGGCCTTCCTTCTTCAGGTTCTGGTTCACCTTGTGAGCCGTCGCCGATGCGACGCCGAACTCGGCGATGATCTGGACGACCGAAGGCACACGCGTACGGGGTGGGTAGGTGCCGTCTTCAATGCGACCGCGGATGACGGCGGCCACCTGCCGCCAGCGGGGAACGTCGGGCTCGAACTCCATCCTCCCATCGTGCGGCGGACTAAGACATCCGTGCGATCCCCTTGATGCCTAGCATGCTTAGCATGACCCTGCTACCGTGGCGTCACTGCAAGAAACCCCGGCGACGGCTGCAACCGCCCCGGGGCACGGCACCAGCTGAACAGGAGCTGACGCATGTCCGACTCTATCCCTCTACTTCTCTCCTGCGCGGCCCTCTTCCTCGCGTCCCTGGTGATCCTTCTGAGGCTGGCCCGAATGCTTCTGTCCGTTCCCGTCCCGTCGGCCGGACACCTCGCTCCGCCTTCCCTCCACGTCACACCGCCCTTCATCCGCACCCGGTCGCGTCCGCGTCACGCTCAGCCTCTCTCCGGGGAGGAGACCCGCGCCGTACGCCCCTACGTCATCGCCGCCGAGCAGGCGGCTCGGCGGTGGGAGCTGGAGCTGGCGGAGCTGGGGCTCGACGGGCCCGGGCCGTACGTGATGCACGGGGTGGAGGTCGCATGAGGTTCGAGCCGGCTTCCGAGGAGAGTTGCCGTCCGCGCTGCCTGCCGTGGTCCCGCGCGGACGGCAAGACCGCCTACGTCATCGCCGACCCGGAGCGCCCCGGCCGCGTCTCCCGCCTTGCCGACGCGGCGGAGGACGTACAGCTCGAGATGGCCGACGTCCTGCTGGGGCACGCCCGGCAGTTGGCGGACGAGGCGGGGCCGCAGGAGCTGCGGTACCTCGTGGCGGAGTTGACCCGGTCGCTGAGCGACATCCTGCGCATCGCCCAGAGGGTGAAGCGCTGAACGGACAATGTGACGGTGTCAGGGGAGGCGTTGGCCCAGCCTGGCCGAGCGGCGGTTGTGGCCCTTGGTGTCCCACCACTCCTCCAGCAGGGCGCGCATCAGGTGCACGAGCTGCCGCAGCCGTTCGGACTCCGGGGACGGTGAGTCGAAGACGTCCGTGAAGGACCGGTCCTCCCAGGGGAGGGAGACGGCCCAGCGCTCGGCCTCCGCTCCCGGACGCTCCACGCGCAGCCGGTAGGCGAGGAGGAGGTGGCCCCGGGGAAGCCGGTCCACCGACAGGTCTTCGACAACGAAGCGCACACTGCCGTCACCGGTCGTACAGGACTGGGCCAGCGCCTGCTCCGCCGGGGTCCGTGGTGTCATGCGACCGGTGCCGGGCGGCGGCGGAAGAGGAAGGCTGCGGCGATGCCGGATATCAGGCCGACCAGGTGGCCCTGCCAGCTGACGCCCGTCTGGGTGGGGGCTATGCCCGCCAGGATGGAGCCGCCCCAGACGGCGGCGATCAGGACGGCGACCAGGATGCCGTGGGGGCGGCGCTCGACGAAGCCGGTGGCCAGCAGGTAGCCGAAGAGGCCGAAGACCAGGCCGGAGGCGCCCGCCGTGTTGCTGTGCGCCGGGGACAGCAACCACACACCCAGTCCGTCCGCCACGATGATCAGCGCGCAGACGGCGGCGAACCGGCGCAGGCCGCCCAGTGCCGCCAGGAAGCCCAGGACCAGCAGCGGAACGCTGTTCGCGGCGACATGGTCGAAGCCGAAGTGCAGGAAGGCCGCCGGGACGATGTCCGTCAGTTCAGAGGGCTCCCGCGGGACGATCCCGTAGTCGTCCAGGGCGTGACCGGTGGCCACGTCGACCGCTTCCAGCAGCCACAGCAGCGCCACCCAGCCCACCATCAGCTGGGCCGCGGCCCTCACGCGGTCGCCGCGCGACCACTCGTCTCGCACACCGGACATGGCAGCCCCCGCCTCAGTCGTCCCGTCCGGGGAACGCACGGGGACCCTGGGCCGGTTCCCACCCTGCGGAGCCGGATAGGCTCGGGGGTGTGAACCCGCTCAAGCCAGGAGAGACGGCGCGTACGCCTTGGATCGTAGGGGTGTCCGGCGCGTCCGGCACGCCTTATGCGGCCGCCGTGCTGCGTGCGCTGCTCGCCGCCGGCGAGAGCGTCGACCTGGTCGTCTCCCGTGCCTCGCGGCTCACCCTGCTGGACGAGACCGGGATCTCCTTCCGGGACGCCCACTGGCGGGACGACCTGCGCGCCTGGCTGTCCCGGGGTGCCGACGGCAAGCCGGACACGTTCACCGTGAACGTGGAGGCCGACGCCGTGCGGTACTGGCCCGCGGGCGACCTGGCGGCCGGCCCGTCCTCGGGGTCGTACCCGACGAAGGGCATGCTGATCGTGCCCGCCTCCACGGCCAGCGTGGCCGGGGTCGCGCTCGGGCTGTCCAAGGACCTGCTGCAGCGCGCGGCGAGCGTCACCCTCAAGGAGCGGCGCCCACTGGTCGTGGCCGTGCGGGAGACCCCGCTGAACGGCCAGACCCTGCGGCACCTGGTCACCCTCGACGACGCGGGCGCGACCGTGGTGCCCGCCTCACCGGCGTTCTACGCGGGCGCGACGCACATCCAGGACCTGGTGGACTTCGTCGCCGGACGCGTACTGGACGCGGCGGGTGTCCAGCACCGGCTCTACCGCCGCTGGCAGGGGGAACTGGGCGGCGGCGACCGGCCGATCTGAGCACGACCGGACTTCTCAGTCACGACTTCACTCACGACTCCTCAGACCTCTTCACTGGAAGGCTTCGATTCGATGGACGCGGTGGACAGGCAGCTCATCCAGGCCCTCCGGGAGAACGGCCGGGCCTCCTACGCGGAGCTGGGGCGCCTCGTCGGTCTGTCGGGACCCAGCGTCACCGACCGCATCAACCGGCTCGAGGCGGCCGGTGTCATCACCGGCTACCGGGCCACCGTGAACGCCGCCTCGCTCGGTCTCGGCGTCACCGCCCTGATCGGCATCTCGCTCTCCGACGCCGCCGACCACGAGGACGTGGCCCAGCGGCTGCGCGACCTGCAGGAGATCGAGGACTGCTGGTTCATCGCCGGCGACGACTCGTTCATGCTCAAGGTGCGCGCGACCGACGTGGACGGCCTGGAGAAGATCATCCGCCGGCTCTCCGGCACCAAGGGCGTCTCCCGCACCCGGACCACCATCGTGCTCTCCACGAAGTGGGAGAACCGGGTGGGCGAGCTGCCCGAAGAGGTCCACTGACCGGGGCGTACGGTGGGTCGGGTCTGTCTTCTGGGAGAGAGGTAACGGCATGGACGTCGGGCTCAAGCGCGAGCTGGAGGAGAAGGTCCGCTCCGGTGAGCGGCTGACCCGCGAGGACGGCATCGCGCTCTACGAGTCGGACGACCTGGCCTGGCTCGGCGGGCTCGCCCACGAGGTGCGCACCCGGCTCAACGGCGACGTGGTGCACTTCAACGTCAACCGGCACCTCAACATGACCAACGTGTGCACGGCGTCGTGCGCCTATTGCTCCTTCCAGCGCAAGCCGGGGGAGAAGGACGCGTACACCATGCGCATCGAGGAGGCGGTCCGGCTCGCCAAGGAGATGGAGTCGGAGAACCTCACCGAACTGCACATCGTCAACGGGCTGCACCCCAACCTGCCGTGGCGGTACTACCCGCGGTCGCTGCGCGAGCTGAAGGCCGCGCTGCCGGGCGTGTCGCTGAAGGCGTTCACGGCGACGGAGATCCATCACTTCGAGAAGATCTCCGGGCTGCCGGCCTCGGAGATTCTGGACGAGCTGATCGACGCGGGCCTGGAGTCCCTGACCGGCGGCGGTGCGGAGATCTTCGACTGGGAGGTCCGGCAGCACATCGTGGACCACGACACCCACTGGGAGGACTGGTCCCGGATCCACCGGCTGGCGCACCAGAAGGGTCTGAAGACCCCGTGCACCATGCTGTACGGGCACATCGAGGAGCCCCGCCACCGGGTGGACCATGTGCTGCGGCTGCGCGAGCTGCAGGACGAGACCGGCGGCTTCCAGGTCTTCATCCCGCTGCGCTACCAGCACGACTTCGTCGACATGAAGGACGGCAAGGTCCGCAACCGGCTCCAGGCGCGGACGCAGATGGCGACGGGGGCGGAGGTCCTGAAGACCTTCGCGGTGTCGCGGCTGCTGTTCGACAACGTGCCGCATGTGAAGGTGTTCTGGGTGATGCACGGGCTGCAGACGGCGCAGCTCGCGCTGCAGCACGGGGCGGACGACATGGACGGGTCGGTCGTCGAGTACAAGATCACGCACGATGCGGACAACTTCGGGACGCCGAACAAGCTGACGCGTGAGGATCTGCTGGAGCTGATCCGGGATGCCGGGTTCCGGCCGGTGGAGCGGAACACGCGGTACGAGATCATCCGGGAGTACGAGGGGCCGGATCCGGAGCGGCGGGAGTCGCCGCAGCCGATGCGGGTGTGATGGCGCGGGGCGCCGTTTGAGTGCGGGCGCCTTGGGGGCGCTTTTGAGGGCGGGCGCCTTCGGGGTGGGGGCGTTCTGTGCGCCGGCGGGTGCGGGTTTCGTGTGGCTGGGCGCGCAGTTCCCCGCGCCCCTTTGAGGTTGGTGCAGCGGGCCTGGGCCGTCGGGTACTCGTACCAGGGGCTGGTGGCCGATCTGGAAGTGGCTGCGGAGGCGCTTGGGTAAGGGGTAGGGTCGGCTTATGCCTCTTACGTTTGTCGTGGATCCGCCGGTGACGCGTGAGCTGCGGGACGGGCTGCTGGAGCTGTGGGTCGATGTCAGTAACGCGGGCGGGGCGGTGGGGTTCGTGCCGCCGGTGGACCGGGAGGAGGTCCGGCCGGAGCTGGTGCGGCAGTTCGCCGCCATGGCGGAGGAGCGGTCGCGGCTGCTCGTCGGGTACGACGAGGAGGGGCGGGTGGCGGCCACGGCGTTCCTCACGCGGAACACGCACCGGCTGATGACGCACTGGGTCTGGCTCTACACGGTGATGGTGCACCCCGGGCATCAGGGCAAGGGGTACGGACGGGAGCTGCTGGCGGCGGCGGAGCGGGCCGCGCGGGACATGGAGGGGGTCGAGGCGATCCGGCTCACCTGCCGGGGTGGGCTGGGGCTGGAGCGGTTCTATGCGGGGTGCGGGTACAAGGAGGTCGGGCGCGTTCCGGGGGCGATCCGGGTGGCGCCTGGGGACGACCGGGATGACGTGATCATGTTGTTGCAGCTGGGGTGAGCTGAGCAGAGCCGAGCCGAGCCGAGCTGAGGGGCTGCTTCGTACCCCCGTGAAAGATCGGTGTCCCGGCATGCTTCACTGGACGGTGCCTCTTTGTGCCAGAAACGGAAGAGTGGATTGAGATGCTCCGCTACACGCTGATGCGCCTCGGGATCTTCGTGGGCTGCCTCGTGGTCGTCTGGGGTCTCGTCTACTCCGGCCTCGCCCCGCGTGGCCTGGGCCGGTCCAACGGCCTGTGGATCGTGCTGCTCGCGCTGGTGATCTCCGCGCCGATCAGCTTTGTCGCGCTGCGCAAGGAGCGGGATCGTGCCTCGGAGCAGATCGTGCGGCGGGTGGACCGGGTGAAGGCGAACCTGGAGGCCAACCGCAAGGCGGAGGACGGTGCGGACGAGGCGGCGCGGGCGCAGGGTGCGGAGCAGAAGCCGGAGCCCGTCCAGGGTTCGGCTCAGGGCCCGGCTCAGCGGCCGGCGCAGGGGCAGGCTTCGTAAGGTCTGTCACATCAGACAGGGCATGATCGGCGCCCCGGTTTCCGGAAACCCCGTGCCCGCACACCCGCCGGGCCCCGCCCGCACACCCGCCGGGCGGGGCAGCGGCGTTCCCGCCGCCCGTGTGGCCCGGTGGGGGTGCGCGTCTGATGCCTGCGGCGCAACCGCGGCTCCGGTGGGGGTGCGCGTAGCGCCCACCCCGGGTGCCAAGCCAAGCGAAGGGCACCCTGCGAGTCGGCAAGCTCAACGCAGGGCGGGTGAAAGCCCCGGTCGGAGACCACGTTCGATGTCCAGGCGTGCGCGAGCTGCAGCTCGGCCCGTCAAGCCGCCCCGTACTCTGAAAGGTATGCCTGCCGTCAAGACCAAGCGGATGCCGCGCGCGGTGCGGGAACAGCAGATGCTGGACGCCGCCGTAAAGATCTTCGGCCAGCGGGGCTACATGGCCGCGTCCATGGACGAGATCGCCGAACTGGCCGGTGTCTCCAAGCCGTTGGTCTACCTCTACCTGAACTCCAAGGAGGACCTGTTCAGCGCCTGCATCCGCCGTGAGGCAAAGGCCCTCATCGACGCCGTGCGGGCCGGCGCCCGCCCGGACCTCCCCGCCGACCGCCAGCTCTGGTCCGGCCTGACCGCCTTCTTCACGCACACCGCCCGCAACCCCGACGGCTGGTCCGTCCTGCACCTCCAGGCCCGCACCCACGGCGAGGTCTTCGCCGGCGAGGTCGCCGCCATGCGCGCCGAGATCGTCGCCTTCGTGACCCAGCTGATCCTCGCCGCCGCCCGCGACGCCCACCGCGACCCCGACCTCCCGGCGGCCGAGGTCGCCGGCCTCGCCGAGGCCCTCGTCGGCGCCGCCGAGTCGCTGGCCGACTGGGCCAACGCCACCCCCGGAGTCACCGCCCGCCAGGCCGCGGCCACCCTGATGAACTTCGCCTGGGCAGGACTCGGCGATCTGATGAACGGGCACCGGTGGGTGCCCCCGGCCGACGACGAGGGTGATCAGCAGGGGAGTACTTCGCCGGTGAGGTGAAGGCGTCGTCCGCCTTCGCCGCTCCTCAGCTCGAAGCGCCCGTCCCGCGCGCCGTAGGTCACCGTGCCCGGCAGCAGGACCGGTGCCTTGAAATCCGCTCGTATCGTCGCCGCCGGAGGCACGCCGCGGGCGGCCAGGCAGCGGGCCACCGTCCACATGCCGTGCGCGATGGCGCGGGGGAAACCGAAGAGGCGCGCGGTGAGCGGGTGCAGGTGGATCGGGTTGCGGTCGCCGGACGCGGCGCCGTAGCGGCGGCCCAGGTCGGCGGGCAGACGCCATTCGGAGAGGGTGGGGAGGGGGTCCGGAGTCTTGCGTTCGGGGGATGGCCCGGTGTCGGTGCGGTGGCGGGCCAGATACGTGCTGCGGGATTCCCAGGCGACGGAGTCGTCGGTGTGGAGTTCGGTGACGACGGTCGCCTCGGTGCCGCGCCGGTGGGGGGTCAGATCGGCGATGTGGACGTGGAGTTCGTACGCGCCGGTGGCGGGGAGGGGGCGCTGCCGGGTGATGGCGATGGACGTGTGGACCAGGCCGAGGAGCGGGAGCGGGAAGGCGCGGTCGCTCATCAGGCGCATGGCGAGAGGGAAGCCCAGCACGTGCGGATAGGTGACCGGCAGGTCGTCCTCGCCGGTGGGGAAGCCGCAGACCCGCTCGTAGGCGGCGAGGCGGGCCAGGTCCACGCGCAGGCCGGGGAGGACCAGGCGGGTGCGCGGGAAGGGCGCGTCGGGGCGGGGGCGCTTGAGGGGGGAGAGCAGGGCGCCCCGGGTGAGGAGGGGGGTCAGGGACGGGGGTGCGGTGAGGACGTGGCGGGGCTGCACGGGTCACGCTCCCAGCAGGCTCTGGCCGCAGACCCGTACGACCTGGCCGTTGACCGCGCCGGAGGCGGGGTGGGCGAGCCAGGCGGTGGTCTCGGCGACGTCGATCGGTTGGCCGCCCTGGGCCAGGGAGTTCATGCGGCGGCCGGCTTCGCGGATGAGGAGGGGGATGGCCGCGGTCATCTTGGTTTCGATGAAGCCGGGGGCGACGGCGTTCACGGTGACGTCGTGGTCGGCGAGGGCACGGGGGGCGAGGGAGCGGACCAGGCCGATGATGCCTGCCTTGCTGGCGCCGTAGTTGGTCTGGCCGGCGTTTCCGGCGATGCCCGCGATGGAGGCGGTGGCGACGATGCGGCCGCCCGGCTTGAGGGTGCCGGCGGTGAGGAGGAAGTCGGTGGTGCGCAGCACGCTCGCCAGGTTGACCTCCAGGACCTGGATCCAGCGTTCGGCGGGCATGTTGACCAGGCGGCGGTCGCGGGTGATGCCGGCGTTGTGGATGAGGATGTCGAGGCCGTCGGGGAGGGCCTCGGCGATACGGGCGCCGGCGTCGGCGGCGGTGATGTCGAGGGGGAGGGCCGTGCCGCCGAGGCGGTCGGCGACGCGGCGGGCGTCCGCCTCTGCCTGCGGCACGTCGAGGACGACGACCTTGGCGCCGTCGCGGGCCAGGGTCTCGGCGACCGCCTCGCCGATGCCGCGTGCGGCGCCGGTGATCAGGGCGGTGCGGCCGGCCAGGGGGCGGTTCCAGTCGGCGGGGGTGGTGACCGGCGCGGTGCCGACCTCGACGACCTGGCCGCTGACGTAGGCGGACTTGGGGGAGAGGAGGAAGCGGAGGGTCGACTCGGCGGCCTCGGCGTCGGTGAGGCGGACCAGGTTGACGGTCCTGCCGCGGCCGATCTCCTTGCCGAGGGAGCGGGTGAAGCCCTCCAGGGCCTGCTGGGCGGCGGCCTGGTGGTGGTCGGCGGGGTCGAGCGGGGCGCCGAGGACGACGACCCTGCCGCTGGGGGTGATGGAGCGGAGGACGGGATGCAGGGCGGAGTGGACTTCGGACAGGTCCTCGATGCTGCGGATGCCGGTGGCGTCGAGGACGACGGCCGCGGGGTCGGTGCCGGTGGCGGGGAGGTTGGTGCGGGCGAGGACCGGGGCGAGGTCGAGGTCGGACTTGCCCGCGGTGAGGTGCAGCAGGCCGCCCGCCAGATCCGGCTGCTCGGGCGAGTGGCGCTTCAGCGCCGCGGGCCGGGGGAGGCCCAGGCGGCGGGTGAGGAAGCGGCCGGGCGCGGTGCCGGTGAAGCTCAGGTAGCGGTCGGCCATGTGCGACTCCCAGCGGGTGTGAAGGGCTCACGTCGGTGCTTACTCTGGAGTAAGGTTACCGGAGGTAAGCTCACGGTGAGGAGCAGGTCGAGATGAGTCCCCTGGAACCGGCGGCCGTGCGCCGCGTCGCGATCATCGGCGGCAGCCGTATCCCGTTCGCCCGCTCCGACGGCCCGTACGCCACCGCGTCCAATCAGGAGATGCTCACGGCGGCTTTGAATGGTCTCGTCGAGCGGTACCGGCTGCGGGGGCGCGGTGCGGTGGGCGAGTTCGTCGCGGGGGCCGTGCTCAAGCACAGCCGGGACTTCAATCTCGCCCGGGAGACCGTGCTCGGCTCGGCGCTGGATCCCCGCACCCCCGCCTACGACATCCAGCAGGCCTGCGGCACCGGACTCCAGGCCGTGATCGCCGCCGCCAACAAGATCGCCCTCGGGCAGACCGAGTCCGCGATCGCGGGCGGCGCGGACACCGCGAGCGACGCGCCCCTCGGCGTCAACGACACCCTGCGCAAGGTGCTGCTGGAGGCCCGGCGCGCCAAGTCGCTGGGGGCGCGGCTGAAGGCGCTGGCCAAGGTGCGGCCGGGGCATCTGGTGCCGGACATCCCGCGCAACGCGGAACCGCGCACCGGGCTGTCCATGGGCGAGCACGCGGCCATCACCGCCCGTGCGTGGGGCATCAGCCGCCGGGCGCAGGACGAGCTGGCGGCCACCAGTCACCAGCGGCTGGCAGCGGCCTATGAACGCGGGTTCTTCCAGGACCTGGTGGTGCCGTTCCGGGGGCTGGCCCGTGACCAGAATCTGCGGCCGGGGTCCACCGTGGAGAAACTGGCCGAACTGAAGCCGGTGTTCGGGCTGGACGGGCCCGAGCCGACGATGACGGCCGGCAATTCGACGCCGCTGACGGACGGGGCCGCGGTGGTGCTGCTGGCCAGTGAGGAGTGGGCCGAGGAGCGGGGGCTGGAGCCGCTGGCCTACCTCACCGCGTACGAGACGGCCGCGGTGGACTTCGTGGCGGGCGATGTCGCGGGCGGCGAGGACGGGCTGCTGATGGCACCGGCGTACGCGGTGCCGCGGATGCTGGAGCGGGCCGGGCTGGGCATCGAGGACTTCGATCTCGTGGAGGTGCACGAGGCGTTCGCCTCCCAGGTGCTCGCCACCCTGGCCGCCTGGGAGAAGCAGGGGCTGGCGCCGGTGGACCGGGCGCGGCTGAACGTGGCCGGGTCCTCGCTGGCGACCGGACACCCCTTCGCCGCGACCGGCGCCCGGATCGTCGCCACCCTGGCGAAGCTGCTCGCCGAACGGGACGCCCCGGCGCGCGGGTTGATCTCGGTGTGCGCGGCGGGCGGCCAGGGGGTGACGGCGATCCTGGAACGCGCCTGACCTGCGGGGCCGGCGCGGACGAGCCGGGTTCCGCACAGAAGGTGAACGACCCTCACATAACCGCCGAGATTGCACATGCCCGGCTCCGGATCATCCCCGGACCCGCACAAACCCCCCACGCCAGGGCCGTACGATCCCCAGACTGACCGGCGGTAACCCCTCACCCCCGGGGGTGCCGCCCCTGAGTGCCGCCGGCTGCGCGACCCGTACCTGACTGAGAGCCGGCACACCGCTGCACGTCCCAGGAGCCGCCCGTGTCCACTGCGTATTCCTCCGCCACCGGCGACGAGTACGGCGCCCCCGTGCTGGTCGAGCCCGAGCTCCGGAGGCTGGACGGCATCGTGCGGGAAGCCGCCGTCCCGCCGCTCGTCCGGCCGGTACGGCACGGCTCGCTCGCCGACCTGCCCTTCGACAACGCCCACGCCGTCCCGCAGTCCGTGGTGCTCAGCCGCAAGACGGTGGACGGCCGCTGGGCCGATGTGACGGCCGCGGAGTTCGCCGGGCAGGTGCAGACGGTCGCCAAGGGGCTCATCGCCGAGGGGCTGATGCCGGGCGACCGGATCGCCGTGATGGCCCGCACCATCTACGAGTGGACCCTGATCGACTTCGCCGCCTGGGCGGCCGGGCTGGTCACCGTCCCCATCTACCCGACCTCCTCCGTCTACCAGGCCTGCTGGATCCTGCACGACTCCGGAGCGGTCGCCCTGATCACGGAGACCGCCGGGCAGGCCGCCGCCCTCGGCCCCGAACTGGGGCGGCTGCCCGACCTGCGGCATGTGTGGGTGGTGGAGAAGGACCACGTCGAGCTGCTGGCCGAGTCGGGAGCGCACGTGCCCGACTCGGAGGTGGAGGTCCGCCGGGGCATGCTCGTGCCGGACACCATCGCCACCCTCGTCTACACCTCCGGCACCACCGGACGCCCCAAGGGCTGCGCCCTCACCCACGGCAACTTCTTCGCCGGGATCGACAACGCCATCGAGCTGCTCTACCCGGTCTTCAAGGCGCAGACGAGTGAGAAGGCCTCCGTGCTCCTCTTCCTGCCGATGTCGCACGTCTTCGGGCGGATGGTCGCCGTCGCCTGCGTGCGCGCCCGGGTGCGGCTCGGGCACGCGCCCAGCCTCAGGCCCGAGGACCTGCTGCCCGACCTGGCGAGCTTCCGGCCCACCTGCCTGCTGACCATCCCCTACATGCTGGAGAAGGTCTACAACAGCGCCCGCGCCAAGGCGGAGTCGGGCGGACGGGCGTCCACCTTCGACCGCGCGGCAGCGGTCGCCATCCGCTACGGCGAGGCACTCGAGGCGAGACAGACCGGCACCGGGCCCGGCCCCGGCCGCTCCCTGAAGGCCGCCCGGGCGATGTACGACCCGCTCGTCTACCGCCGCATCCGCAACGCCATGGGCGGCAGGGTCCGTTACGCCATCTGCGGCGGCTCCCCGCTGGGCCGCCGGCTCGCCGCGTTCTTCGCCGGCGCCGGCATCGAGATCTTCGAGGGCTACGGCCTGACCGAGACCACCGGCGCGACCACCGTCACACCCCCGCTCAAACCCCGGCTCGGCACGGTCGGCTGGCCGATGCCCGGCACCCGGGTCCGCATCGCCGCCGACGGGGAGATCCTGATCTCCGGCGACCATGTGCTGCGCGGCTACTGGGACGCCCGGGCCGGCGGAGTCGTCCCGGCCGCCCGCGACGGCTGGTTCGCCACCGGCGACCTCGGCGAGCTGGACGACGAGGGGTACCTGACCATCACCGGCCGCAAGAAGGAGATCCTGATCACGGCGGGCGGCAAGAGCGTCGCACCGGCCCCGCTGGAGAACTGGCTGCGCTCCCACCCCCTGATCTCGCAGTGCATGCTCGTCGGTGACGGCCGCCCCTATGTGGTGGCGCTGATCACCCTCGACCCCGACGGCATCACCCACTGGCGCCGCATGAACGGCAAGCACCCGGTGCCGCCGGAACTCCTGGTCGACGACGAGGAGTTGCAGGGCGTGATCCAGCGTGCCCTGGACGAGGCGAACAAGACGCTCTCCCGCCCGGAGTCGATTCGCCGCTTCATGATCCTGCCGGTGGACTTCACAGAGGAGGCGGGGCATCTGACCCCGTCGATGAAGCTGCGCAGGGACGTGATCCTGAAGGACTTCGCGGCGGAGGTGGAGGCGCTGTACGAGGGAAGGGCGGGGGCCTGAGGGGGCAGCCCGTTGCCGGGGTGGGCACAGAAAGCCGGGTGGGCTCGGGCGGCGGCTGGGGCTGATCAGGCGGCGGGTGCGGGGGCGTTGCGCCGGCAGCTGTCGACCACCGTGTCGGCGAAGGCGCGGGCGAGCGGACTGAGCGCGTCCCACTGACGGACCGCCCAGCCCACCGAAAGGGGGCGCAGGGCGCGGATCGGGACGAGGCGCAGCGGGCCCTCGTCGCCCGGTATGGAGTGCCCCGGCAGCGCGGGCACCACGGCACGGCCCAGCCCCAGTCCGGCCAGCAGCAGCGCGGTGTCCCAGTCGGCGACGCTGGTGTCGAAGGAGAACCGCACCCCCACCTCGGCGCAGGCGGCGTCCAGATGAGCCGCCGAGGTGGAGTTGGGCGGCAGCCGGATCAGACGCAGCCCGCGCAGCTCCTCCGGTTCGACGTACCGGCGGGAGGCCAGCGGGTCGTCCACGCGCAGCGCGAGCACCCACGGCAGATCCATCACCGGGCGCTGCTCGATGCCGCGCACGGGCCCGCCCAGGGTGATCCAGGCCAGGTCCAGTCCGCTGTCGGCCAGGGCGTCGAAGCAGCCCCGGCTGGAACTCTCGGTACGGAACTCCAGGCTGACGTCGGGGTGACGCTGCCGGAAGGCGACCACCGCCTCCGACATGAAGTGCCGTACGGTCGTGGCGCCCCATCTGGGCGCTGGCGGTGGCACTCGGCGTGCCGTTCGCCGCGCTGGTGGAGCCGCCGGTGTCCGCCGTCCAGGTCATCCGGGCCGGTGAGGGACCGACCGTCCACTCCGAGCAGTCGAGCTATCTGGCCACCCTGCTGTCGGCGAGCCCGCCGGGGGCCCGCCGCGACATCTACGCCGTCACCCTGGAGCCGGGCACGGTGCGCGACTCCGACCCGCACCTTCCGGGGACGGTGGAGCACCTGGTGGTGGGCGCCGGGAGGGTCAAGGCGGGTCCGGCGGGGGAGAGCGTCGAGCTCGGGCCGGGGGACTACATGGCGTGCCGCGGGGACGTACCGCACACGTACGAGGCGCTGGAGCCCGGCACGAGATGCGTTCTGATCATGCAGCACGTGTGAGGCCGGGATCGCGCGGCACGGAAGTGGCTTGATTCCGAGGCACGTACGAGTCCGGGATCATGGCTGCGCGCAGGAGCCGCGCCGGGGAGAAATTCACCCGGAATTCACGCGGGAAACGGCCGGAGGAGTGACGGTCGGCGGGGGGCGGGCTGCCTGGCGCCCGTGTGCGGAGAGCGTGCGGCCGAAGGGGGGCCGACGGGGGGCCGACGGGGAGGAGCCGGCCGAAAGAGTGGCGCGCACCGGGGCGACCGGGAGGGCAGGGAAGCCGGCTGCCGTCGAAAAGGCAGGAGCCCCGTCGCCTGACGGCGCGGGGCTCCTTGGGTACTGCTAGTCGTTCCCGATCAGAGGAATCCGAAGATCAGACCGGCGTGACGTTCTCCGCCTGCGGGCCCTTCGGGCCCTGCGTGACGTCGAACGACACCTGCTGGTTCTCCTCGAGGGACCGGAAGCCGGTCGCGTTGATCGCGGAGTAGTGGACGAAGACGTCGGGGCCGCCGCCCTCCTGGGCGATGAATCCGAAGCCCTTTTCGGCGTTGAACCACTTCACGGTTCCGGTAGCCATAAGCCCTCCTTGGGCCCAAAGGGTTGCCCTGCTCCAGAACCAGCAAGTGTGAAGACGCGAATTCCGCACAACTGCATATGTCTGAGAACGACGAGAGCCCGCGGTCACATGCTCCGCAGGCTCTGTACTGCAAGGGAAACCAAACTGCAACTTGCCGATGAGCGTAGCACGCGGGGGCCCGAACGCAAGAGAGGGCAAGATCACGTCACCCGAATGTTTGAACGTTTCCCCCGGGTGCCGTACCGGGGCCCGTGGCACAAGGCGTCCACAACGGGCGGGGCCGGGGGCCGCGCCGTGAGGGCCGAGGGCTAGCCTCACGATGTGGACAATCCTCGCACCCGGCCGCGCGTCGGCCACATCCAGTTCCTGAACTGCCTGCCCCTGTACTGGGGGCTTGCGAGAACGGGCACGCTGCTCGACTTCGAGCTGACGAAGGACACCCCGGAGAAGCTCAGCGAGCAGCTGGTGCAGGGCGACCTCGACATCGGGCCGATCACCCTGGTCGAGTTCCTCAAGCACGCGGACGACCTGGTCGCCTTCCCCGACATCGCCGTCGGCTGCGACGGGCCGGTGATGAGCTGCGTGATCGTCTCGCAGGTCCCGCTGGAACGGCTGGACGGAGCCCGGGTCGCCCTCGGGTCGACCTCGCGCACCTCCGTACGCCTCGCCCAGCTGCTGCTCGCCGAGCGGTACGGCGTACAGCCCGACTACTACACCTGCCCGCCCGACCTGAGCCTGATGATGCGGGAGGCCGAGGCGGCCGTCCTCATCGGCGACGCGGCGCTGCGCGCCAACATGCTCGACGGGCCCCGCTACGGGCTCGATGTGCACGACCTGGGCGCGCTGTGGAAGGAGTGGACGGGCCTGCCGTTCGTCTTCGCGGTGTGGGCGGCGCGCCGGGACTACCTGGAGCGCGAACCGGTCATCACCCGCAAGGTGCACGAGGCGTTCCTCGCCTCCCGCAACCTCTCCCTGGAGGAGGTCGACAAGGTCGCCGAGCAGGCGGCCCGCTGGGAGGCCTTCGACGAGCGGACCCTGGCCCAGTACTTCACCACCCTCGACTTCAGCTTCGGCCCGCCGCAGCTGGAGGCGGTCGCGGAGTTCGCCCGGCGGGTCGGCCCGACGACGGGCTTCGCGGCGGACGTGAAGGTGGATCTGCTGCAGACGTGAGACGGCGGCCGGCGGTGAGCAGGAACGAGTGAGGCTTCAGGAGCGGCCCACTACCCTGCTGGAAGTTTCCGGCACTACGGGGGAGGGGTGGAACGCGCATGCGGCCGCTCGAAGCGGACGAACCCACGGTCGTGGGGTCCTACCGGCTGCTCGGCCGGCTCGGCTCGGGCGGCATGGGCCGGGTCTACCTGGGGCGCAGCGCGGGCGGCCGCACGGTGGCGGTGAAGGTCGTGCACCCGCACTTCGCGCTGGACGACGAGTTCCGGGCCCGCTTCCGGCGCGAGGTCGAGGCCGCCCGCCGGGTGGGCGGGGCCTGGACCGCCCCCGTCCTGGACGCCGACCCCGAGGCCCGGATCCCCTGGGTGGCCACCGCCTACGCCGCCGGCCCGTCCCTCGCGGCGGCGGTCCAGGAGCACGGCCGGCTGCCGGGGGCGACGGTACGGGCGCTGGGCGCGGGCCTGGCCGAGGCGCTCACGGCGGTGCACGGGCTGGGCCTGGTGCACCGGGACGTGAAGCCGTCCAACGTCCTGCTCACCCTCGACGGCCCCCTGCTCATCGACTTCGGCATCGCCCGCGCCCTGGACGCCACGGCCTCCCTGACCTCGTCCGGCGTCTCCATCGGATCGCCCGGCTACATGTCCCCCGAGCAGATCCTCGGCAAGGGCGTCACCGGCGCGGCCGACGTCTTCTCCCTGGGCGCGGTGCTGACCTACGCGGCGACGGGCGCGTCGCCCTTCCCCGGGGACTCCTCGGCGGCGCTGCTCTACAAGGTCGTCCACGAGCCGCCGGAACTGGGCGACCTGGGCGGCGAGTTGCGTGAACTGGCCGAGGCCTGCCTCGACAAGGACCCCGCCGCCCGTCCGGCCCCGGCCGAGGTGGCCCGCCGCCTCGCACCCGAGGGTGCGGCCCGCCTGGTCACGGGCGGCTGGCTGCCGGGCCCGCTGGTGGAGGAGGTGAGCCGGGCGGCGGTGCGGCTGCTCAACCTGGAGGCGGGGGAGGCACCGGCCGACCCCGCGTCGGGACCGGTGGCCTTCACCAACCCGGCGGTCCCGGGGGACGCGGAGGCCGCACCGGGCGGTCCGGATGCTCCGGCTGCCTCTGGGGGTGCAGCAGCCGCGTCGAGCGGGCGGGGTGCCGCGCTCGCGCCGGGCGCTCAGGGTGTGGCCGGAGGGGCGGGTGCCGCTGCGGCCGGGCCCGCGTCCGGGGCCGGGGCCGGATCCGGGCTCACCTCCGGTCCCGCGAGTTTCGGTCCCGCACCGGTGATGCCGGCCGCCGGGCCGCCGCCCGCGCAGCCGCCGGTGCCGCAGCCGCGGGAGCCGCATCCGCCCACCGAGCCGGCGGCGTCCGGCAGGCCCCCGGCACCGGGAACGCCGCCCGGTTCGTCCTCCGCGGCCACCGGGAGGTCTCCGGGTGGGCTCTCCCTCTCCGTGACGGCAACCTCCGTGCCGGAGCCCGGAGTTCAGGGCGGGCGGGGCAGGCGGGTGAGCTGCACGGTGGCCCTCGCCGTGGCGGGCGCGCTGGCCGCGGTGACCGTCGGCTCGGTCTTCGTGTTCGACCTGCTGCCGGGCAAGTCCGCAGACGGCGACGCCGGTTCGGGCGGCGACGCGGCTGCATCCAAGCCACCGGCCCCCACGGTTCCCGCGGCCTACGTCGGCACCTGGGAGGGCCAGGCCAACGCCCGCGACAGCATCTCCATCCCGCTGGGGACCTTCCGGGTGACGGTCAGGAAGGCGGCGGTGGGCGAGAAGCTGGGCACCGTCCGCCACACCGACTTCTTCGGCGGCACCTGCGACGACGTCCTCACCCTGAAGCAGATCACCAAGAAGCAGATCATCGCCGACGCCGTGGGAGCGAAGAACAACCGCAGCGTCTGCGAACAGGCCCTGCACACGGTCCGCCTCACCCCGACCGGCGACGACCTGGTCTACGAGTCCGACAGCGAGGGCTCGGGCCGGCCCAAGGGGCGCTTGTCGAGGATCAAGTAGGGCTCATGTCACGCGAGTGGTGAGGGCGGCGGAGGAAGTACCGGATGAGGACGGCGAGGGTGGCGAGGCTGGCGGAGCTTCCCATGGTGCGTTCCAGTCCCTGACGTCTTTCGGTGGTCGCCGGTCAGCTGGTGGCGGAGGCCCCGGTCGGTACGGGCTGCGCCGGGTCCGGGTCCTCCGCGGGCAGCGAGCGGAAGTGTCCGGACTGTCCGGCAGGGGGAGTGCCGGCAGCAGGTCCGGCCGGGGCGGACCTGGCCCGGTTTGTGCCGACCCTCGTGGAACATTTCACGGATCTGCACAGTGTTCACGCGTGGACGCTCCGGGTTCAGGCGAAGGCAACCCCGGGTTCAACTCGGGCCGTGGGCAAGGAGGCCCGAGAGAACGCCGCCGGGGACCGGCAACCCCCTGGGGCGGGGCATCGCGTGAAGATGTGGCGCCGATCGGTGACCGCGATCCCACAGCCGTGAACGATGCAGGTGACAGCCGTGCCCGCAGGCTCCTGAGCGGCTGGTCGCCCCCTGAGGGGCGTGTTTTCATCGGGGCTCCGAATCTCGCTCTCGCCCAGTGCACGCACGAAGGGACACAAGCGCCATGAACCTCGCTCCCCAGGTCGAAACCGCCGAACTCACCGACGCCGACCTGGACTCCGTCTCCGGCGGTCAGGCGGGCGTCAGCGCCGGCCTCGCCGTCGGCGTCCACGCCGAGCCGGGTGCCCTGGGCGCCCACGTCGAGGCGGGCCCCCTCGGTATCACCGCGGGCGGTGGCGTGACCGCCTCCCTCCAGGGTGTCTCCGCCGACGGCCACCTGAGCGCGACGCTGTACTGAGCGGCGGCGCCGACAGGCAGCAGCGGGGCGGGAGTTCGACTCCCGCCCCGCTTCTCCGTGCCGGAGCGTGGTTCTCCTCCGTGCCGGAGGAAGGTTCTCCTCCGTGCCCGAGCGAGGTTCTCCTCCGTGCCGGAGCGAGGTTCTCCGAGGCGGGTGCGGCCGGGCCCTTCGGCTGCGGCCCGCGAGTCAATAGGATCCCGGTGGCTCCCGGGGACCCGGAGCAGCCCATGAGACCGCGGCGGTGGGGGTGACATGAGCACCGGTCTGCTGGCGACCGTCGCCGTGCTGTGGGGCGCGGCGGCCGGAGCGCTGCTGCCGCGGGCGGCGTACCGCTTCTCCGCCCCGCAGGGGGAGGAGTGGCTGGCGGCCTGCCCGGCGGGACATCCGGTACGGGGATGGCTCGGCCGGGCCCACTGCGCCCACTGCACAGAAACCGGACCGGCCACAGGGCGGACGAGAACGGCAACGGGGGCAGGAACGGCGACGGGCACGGGGCAGGCGACGGGAACGAGGACGGCCGGGGCCTACGGTTCCACCGCCCCCGCGCTGCTCGCCACCGCCCTGGTCTGCGCCGCCCTCGCCGCGGCCACCGGGACCCGCCCCGAGCTGGCCGTCTGGCTGCTGCTCGCGCCCGTCGGCGTGCTGCTGGCGATCGTCGACTTCCGGGTGCAGCGGCTGCCCGACCCGCTCACCCTGCCCTTCGCCGCCGCCGCGCTGCTCCTGCTCGGCCTGGTCTCCCTGGTCCCCGAGCACGCGGGGGAGTGGACCACCGCACTGCTGGGCGCCCTCGCCCTCGGCGGCGGCTACTTCGTGCTGTTCCTCATCAACCCGGCCGGCATGGGCTTCGGCGATGTGAAGCTGGCCCTCGGCGCGGGCGCCGTGCTCGGCTGGTACGGCTGGCCCACCCTGATGCTGGGCACCCTCGCCGGGTTCCTGTCGGGGGCGCTCTACGGCGGCGCCCTGGTGGTCGCCCGGCGGGCGGGGCGCAAGACGGCCATCCCGTTCGGCCCGTTCCTGATCACCGGCGCCTTCGCGGGGCTCCTGGTCGGCGCGTACACCGCCTGACCGAGGGCGCGTGCGCGGCCCGGCGCCGGACGCGGACACGGCCTGACGTCGGCCCCTCGGACCCCCTGGCGTACGCTGGGCAAGTCCGCCCACCCGTCTCCCACCACCACGAAAGGGACGCCCGGTGACCGAGAAGGCCGACCTTCAGCCCATCCTCGACCGTGCAGCCGCCGGTGGACGGATCACCCCGGAAGAGGCGCTCGAGCTCTACCGCCACGCCCCGCTGCACGCGCTGGGCGCCGCCGCCGACGCGGCGCGCAGGCGCAAGTTCGCCGGTACGGAGCACATCGCGACGTACATCATCGAGCGGAACATCAACTACACCAACGTGTGTGTCACGGCCTGCCGGTTCTGCGCCTTCTACGCCGCTCCGAAGGACACGGAGAAGGGCTGGACCCGCGACCTCGACGACATCCTGCGCCGCTGCGCGGAGACGGTCGAGCTGGGCGGCACGCAGATCATGTTCCAGGGCGGCCACCACCCGGACTACGGCGTCGAGTACTACGAGAAGCACTTCGCCGCGATCAAGAAGGAGTTCCCGCAGCTCGTCATCCACAGCCTGGGGGCGAGCGAGGTGGAGCACATGGCCCGGATCTCCGGCGTCCCGGTAGAGGAGGCGATCCGGCGCATCCACGCCGCCGGCCTGGACTCCTTCGCCGGTGCCGGCGCCGAGCTGCTGCCGGAGCGTCCGCGCAAGGCCATCGCCCCGCTGAAGGAGTCCGGCGAGCGCTGGCTGGAGATCATGGAGATCGCCCACAACCTGGGCGTCGAGTCCACCTCCACCATGCTCATGGGCACCGGCGAGACCAACGCCGAACGGATCGAGCACCTGCGGATGATCCGGGACGTCCAGGACCGCACGGGCGGCTTCCGCGCCTTCATCCCGTACACCTACCAGCCCGAGAACAACCACCTGAAGGGCCGCACCCAGGCCACCGTCTTCGAGTACCTGCGGATGATCGCCATCGCCCGCCTGTTCCTCGACAACGTGGCCCACATCCAGGGCTCGTGGCTGACCACCGGCAAGGAGGTCGGCCAGCTCTCCCTGCACTACGGCGCGGACGACCTGGGCTCGATCATGCTGGAGGAGAACGTGGTCTCCTCGGCCGGCGCCAAGCACCGCTCCAACCGGCTGGAGATCATCGACCTGATCCGCAAGGCGGACCGGGTCCCGGCGCAGCGCTCCACGACCTACGAGCACCTGGTGGTGCACGACGACCCGGCGAACGACCCGGTCGACGACCGCGTGGTCTCGCACATCTCGTCCACCGCCATCGAGGGCGGCACCGCCCACCCCGAGCTGAAGCTGCTGGCCTCCAACTGACGCTGCCGTGCTGACGATTCACGCGGCCGACCTGCTCGTCCCCGGGGACCGGCGGCCCGCGCTGCCGGACGGCGCCGTGCTGGTGCGCGACCGGCGGCTGGCGGCGGTCGGCCCCCTCAAGGCGCTGACGGCCGCCCATCCCGCCGCACGCGTCCGCCGCTGGCCGGGCCTGCTCACGCCGGGGCTGGTCAATCCGTACGGCCCCGAACTGCTGGAGCACGCCTACCACCCGGACCCGCGCGAGGCCGGCGAACTCGGCACGGAGCCGCTCACCGGTAAGGCCCTGGCGGCGCTCGCGCTGACCGAGGCCCGCCGGGGCGGGAGCGCGCGGCGCGGGGTGCAGCGGCTGCTGGCGCACGGGGTCGTGGCGGTGGCGGGCGAGCTGCCCACTCCGGCCGTACGGGACGCCGTGCACCGGGCCGGGCTGGGCGTGCTGCCGCGCCCGGCGGTGCCCGCCGGTCCCGCGGTGCTCGACCCGCTGCGGGGGAGGAACCTGACGGAGGCGATCGCCGGCCCTCTGCCGCCGGAGGGCGAGCAGCCGGAGCACGGCGGCGGACCCGAGGCGACGTTCGCGGTCTTCGACGTCCCCGACGAGGCCGCGCTCACCGGACGCGGGGCCGGAACGTGCGTGGCGACGGTCGTGGCCGGCCGGCTGCTGTACCGCCGGCGCTAGGTGTGCAAGAACGGGAGCATCAGTTTTTCGCGGCCCGCCCCGCCAGCGCCCTGCCGAAGGCCCCGTCCTCCTGCTCGACTCCGCTGCACTCGGTCAGCTCGTCGTCCGCGGACGCCTCGCACTGCCGGTCCCGGAACGTCGACCACATCGACACCCAGGCGATCCCCTGCCGTTCCGCGAAGTCGCGCACCTGCTCGGCGTCCTCGAGGGTGAACGTCTCGCCCTTCACGTCGTTCACCCCGATCATCGAGGTCAGCGCCATCCCGCGCCACGCCTTCGTGCCCGGCAGCCTGAAGATGTCCCGGAGCTGCTGGTGCGCCGCCTTCGCCGCGGTGACGGCGTAGTCCCCCATGTCGCCGTCGAAGGACTCGCCGTAGTTCATGGTCATGATGTTGACCGTCCCGACCTTCACCCCGTGGTCGTTGGCCGACTCCAGCAGTGCCACGGTGTCCTTGTCGAGCCCCGACGGCATGACCGGGACGGTGTAGGACACCTCCAGGCCGGGCCGCTCCTTCTGCAGCAGCGCGATCGCCTCCGACCGCAGGGCCACCGAGTCCGGGTCGGTCAGCTCGTCGCCCTCGATGTCGAAGTCGGCGCGCTGCGCACCGGCGGCGTCCAGCGCCTTCCCGTACGCCTGCGCCAGCTCCTTCGCGCTGCCGCAGGTCGTCGCCAGCTCCTTGCCGTCCGCACCGCCGAAGGAGACACGGACCTTGGCGCCGGAGGCGGTGAGCTTGCCGATGCGCGCGGTCACCGACGGGTCGTCGACCGCCTGCACACCGTGCCAGGCCGGGGTGCAGCCCTTGCCGGAGGAGATCACGAACGCCAGGTTGTACACGTCAGGAGAGCCCGCCGCGTCGTTGGGATCGGCGGACGTGGCGTTGACGTAGGGGGCGTACCCGGTGACGGCCGGTGGTGGCGCGCCCTTCTCCGCGGGCGCCGCCGCGTCGCTGCCGCCGTCCGACGGCGAACAGCCCGCGGTGGCGGCCAGGACCAGCAGACAGCCGATCCCGGCAACGGATTTCATCGGACCGCGCATCGAGCTCGCTCCCGTTCCTCGGATCCCTCGTATGACCCGATGACTTTCACTGACCACGTTTCCCTGATGACGCGAACCTCGCATACGGGGTTGCACTTCATACGATTCCCGAGTGGTGCCCGGCCGGACGGGGTACCGGACGGCCGGGCTGCAAGAATGAGCCCGTGACCCGCGCATCCCTGGACAAGCAGCCGCACGAAGTCGCCTCGATGTTCGACGACGTGGCGGAACGGTACGACCTGACCAACGACGTGCTGTCCCTGGGCCAGGACCGCAGATGGCGCAAGGAGGTCGCGAAGGCGGTCGACGCGCGTCCCGCGCAGAAGATCCTGGACCTGGCGGCCGGCACCGGCACCTCGTCGCTGCCCTTCGCACGCACCGGAGCCTATGTGGTGCCGTGCGACTTCTCCCTCGGCATGCTCGCCGTCGGCAAGCGGCAGCACTCCTGGCTGCCGTACACCGCCGGTGACGCGACGCGGCTGCCGTTCCGGGACGACGTGTTCGACGCCGTCACCATCTCCTTCGGGCTGCGCAATGTGCAGGACTTCGACGCCGCGCTGCGCGAGATGCACCGGGTGACCCGGCCCGGCGGGCGCCTCGTGATCTGCGAGTTCTCGCAGCCGGTCTGGGCGCCGTTCCGCACCGTCTACACCGAGTACCTGATGCGGGCGCTGCCGCCGGTGGCCCGCGCGGTGTCGTCCAACCCGGACGCGTACGTCTACCTCGCCGAGTCCATCCGCGCCTGGCCCGACCAGCCGGCGCTGGCCGAGCGGCTCAAGGGCGCGGGCTGGTCCCGGGTGGCCTGGCGCAATCTCACCGGCGGCGTGGTCGCCCTGCACCGGGGCTTCAAGGACAGCTGAGCCTCAGGGGCGGCTGGAGCGTCAAGGACAGCTGAGCAGGGCCGTGCCGGGGGTGTGCGGCTCGGACAGCTCCCGCCGGAGCCCGCCGGGCGGCGGCAGCGACCCCCGTGGCTCGCGCACGCCGCCCCCGCCGTCGCCCTCACCGAGGTCGAACCACACGTAGATCATCGACTCCCGCGGCACCTCGGCACCGGGCTCCGGGTACTGGCGTACCACGTAGTCGACGACGGCGAGGTGGAGGTCCGGCCGGTCCGGCGAGGTCAGCGACAGCCCGCGCGCCCGGGCCGACTCCCGCGCGTCCACGGCCATCAGGCCGACCAGGCGCGGTACCCGCACCTCCGGCCTCCGGAATCCTCTGGGTGGCATGCGCACGGACATCACCCCCTGCGGTACGGGCAGGGTAGACCCGCCCGCACCCCCGCAGGAAGCATCGCGTGGCATTCCGTGACGCGACGTCACTCAAAGTGAGGGCGTCGGAGAGAGCGCTCAGAGATCCAGCCGGTAGCAGTGGGCCTCGGCCTTGCGGACCGGGGTCGTGAACGTCTCGGCCAGGCGCATCCCGAGCCGCCGGGTGACCGCTATCGAGCGGGAGTTGCGGGCGTCGACCATCGCCACCACGCTCCGCACGCCGGCCGCCCGCACCCGCTCCAGCGTCTGCTGCGCCGCCGCCGTCACATAGCCCTTGCCCCAGTGCTCGCGTCCCAGCCGCCAGCCGATCTCTGTCTCGCCGGTGGGCCCCCAGTCCTGCGGCCAGGGCTGGGCGCCGGTGAAACCGAGGACGCGGCCGGAGTCGTCGAGCACGGACCACAGACAGAAGCCGAGTTCGGCGTCGTGCCGCCGCTGGCGGGCGGTGAGCTCCTCGTAGACCGACAGTTCCGCGGACTTGCCGCCGAAGAACTCCATGACGTCCGGGTCGTCGAAGAGACGGTGCCAGAGATGGGCGTCCTCGTCGGTCGGGACGCGCAGCGTTACGGCGGGGAGAGCTCGGTTCACGTGGACAGCCCTTCAGCCGGTGATCGATTGTGCTGCATAGACTGCCCATGTCCAGTGCCGGTCGGCACGCAGATTTCGAACCTTGGGGAGATCCCGCCGTGACCGAGCCCCTCTCCGACAACACTGCCGATGTGATCGTCGTGGGCGCGGGGCCAGCCGGCTCCACCACCGCCTACCACCTGGCCCGGGCCGGACTCGACGTGCTGCTGCTGGAGAAGACCGAGTTCCCGCGGGAGAAGGTCTGCGGCGACGGTCTGACCCCGCGCGCGGTGAAGCAGCTCGTGGCGATGGGCATCGACATCTCCGAGGAGGCCGGCTGGCTGCGCAACAAGGGCCTGCGCATCATCGGCGGCGGGGTCCGCCTCCAGCTGGACTGGCCGGATCTCGCCTCCTTCCCGGACTACGGTCTGGTCCGCAAGCGCGACGACTTCGACGAGCAGCTGGCCCGGCAGGCGCAGAAGGCGGGCGCCCGGCTGTACGAGCGCTGCAATGTGAGCGCCCCGGTCGTCGACGACCGCACCGGGCGCATCACCGGCGTCAGGGCCAAGCTGGGCGAGGACAAGCGGGAGGTCACCTTCCACGCCCCGCTGGTGGTGGCCGCCGACGGCAACTCCACCCGGCTGTCCCTGGCGATGGGGCTGCACCGCCGCGAGGACCGCCCGATGGGCGTCGCGGTGCGCACGTACTTCACCTCGCCCCGCCACGACGACGACTACCTGGAGTCCTGGCTGGAGCTGTGGGACCGGCGCGGCCCACAGGACCGGCTGCTGCCCGGCTACGGCTGGATCTTCGGCATGGGCGACGGCACCTCCAACGTGGGCCTGGGCGTCCTGAACACCTCCGAGGCGTTCAAGGAGCTCGACTGGCGCGAGGTGCTCAAGGCCTGGTGCGCCTCGATGCCGGAGGACTGGGGCTACACCCCCGAGAACATGACCGGTCCGATCCGCGGCGCGGCCCTCCCCATGGCCTTCAACCGCCAGCCGCACTACACGCGCGGCCTGCTGCTCGTCGGCGACGCGGGCGGCCTGGTGAACCCGTTCAACGGCGAGGGCATCGCCTACGCCATGGAGTCCGGCCAGATCGCCGCCGACGTCATCGTCCAGGCGCAGGCGCGGGCCACCCCGGCCCAGCGGGAGATCGCCCTCCAGCGCTACCCGCGCATCCTGAAGGACACCTACGGCGGCTACTACACGCTGGGCCGCGCCTTCGTGAAGCTCATCGGCAACCCGAAGATCATGCAGATCGCCGCGCAGCGCGGCCTGACCCACCCGATGCTGATGAGGTTCACCCTCAAGCTCCTCGCCAACCTCACCGACCCGACGGGCGGCGACGCGATGGACCGCATCATCAACGGCCTGAGCAAGGTGGTCCCGCGTTCATGATGATTCAACCGGCATGTTCCGCGCCGGTTGTGTGCGCGTGGCCCTCGGGCTTGGCCTCCTTTCCACCGTGGACATGAATCCGCCCGCCGGGGCGCAGCCTCCGGCGGGCGGATTCAGCGTTTGTGGTCCGCCCGCCACCCTCACGGGTGGGTGACGGGCGGGCGGGGCTCGATGTCTTCTCGGTCGCACCACAGCCAGCCGGCACCGAGGTGCCACTCGTGGCGATCCCACAGGGCGTGTACGTCGGGCTCGCCCGTCTCCGGGTCGATGTCGCGGCGGGACGGCCTGAATACGGCGTCGGCTTCGAGCAGGCGCACGGGGCGGAGAGTCGTCGCATTCATGTAGTGCCGCCCAGGCGATCACGGGCCCGGGCGCGCGAAGCGCGGCGCACGTACGTCTTGCCCATGAGCAAGCGGTCATTGACGGCGGCGAGAGCGAGACAGTCCTGCGGCCCCGTCGCCGCTCTCGGTCTCGCCCCTATGACGGCGGCCCGTTCCTCCCGCGCCCTCGGCCGAGGCTGGTCGGCGTCACGCGCGGTATCGACGTCGACATCGTGCGCCATTGCTGAACTCCCGCTGCTTGATGCTTGGTTCGTCGTACAGGCAACCGCGGGAGCGTGCAGGGCGGTACCGTCACCAGGGGTGGCGGAAGGTGTCACTTGGCTACCACCCCATGACCGAGGGGTAAGGGTTCACCATGAAGAATCCGAACGAGGATCTCGAACGCTGGCTCGCGCGGTCAGGCATGAGTCGCAAGGAACTCGCGCGTCGCGTGAAAGCCGCAGCTCAGACGTGGGGACAGGCGCACATCACGCCGGACGCGACGACCGTACGGCGGATGCAGCCGTACGGCAAGCATCGGCTCGTCGCGGACTTCAACGAGCGCGCTCGCGAACTCGTCGCTGCAGCGTGATGACAGAGGCAGCCCGGTGAGCGGGGGCGCAGTGCTTCTTCCCCGTCCGCTTTCCCTGGGTACGCGCTCTTCCGGGAGTAGAGCCCACCGCGCAGACCAAGGAGCGTCCTGTATCCCCCTGTTTGGTACGTGATGTACGGCCGCCATCCGGACAACTTCTCATCTGGACGACTACTCATCCGGGCGGAGGCAGCCGCCTCGAGAAGCCGGCAGCCGGATCCCGGGCACGACGAGACGGTCTGAGCGCCTCTCTGGGCGGCCGGATTTCCGTGGCCGGGCTTCCCCGCACCTTCGGCGCCTCCGAGGCGCCGTGAGGGGCTGTCGCGGGGGCGCACGCGGGTCGTGGGTGTGCGTGCGGGAGCGTCAACCCGCCCGCGGATGGGGACGATTCGGGCAATACGGTGATCTCGCCCTCTCCGATCGGCTGCCGCAGAAGCAGCACCGGACAAGGAGCGACGGACAAGGGTCGTCACCCCCGAGCGGCGACGACCCTTCGGTCCGTTATGAGCGCGAAGCGCTGTTTGGGGGTGCCCTGTTGGAGAACGCCCGGAGAATGCCCGGTTTCAGGGCATCCGGTGCAGAGCACCCGTATCCGGCTGTCAGAGCACCCGCACCGCACCCGAGGCCGGGTAGCCGGAGAGGTCCTGGATGACGACGCCCTTGGAGGGGTTCGCGGCGTCCAGGTACTGGCCGTTCCCGATGTAGACACCCACGTGGTACGCGGAGCCCTTGCCGCCCCAGTAGAGGATGTCCCCGACCTGGATCTGGGACAGCGGGATGTCGGTGCCCACCATCGACTGGTCCTGGGAGACGCGCGGCAGGTCGATGCCGACCTGGCGGAACGCGGCCTGCACCAGGCTGGAGCAGTCCCAGGCGTTGGGGCCGGTGGCGCCCATGACGTAGGCGTCGCCGACCTGGGCCTTGAGGAAGGAGATGACCGTCGCGACGCTGCCGCTGGCCGGCGCGGAGGCGGTCGTGGTGCTCTCGAGGGAGGGGCGCTCGGCGTTGCGCGCCGCGCGCTCGGCGGCGGCCTTGCGGGCCTCCTCCGCCGCCTTCTTGCGGGCCTCGGCCTTCTTCTTGGCCTCGGCGAGGTCCGCCTTGGCCTCCTTGGCGGCCTTGGCGGCGGCCGCGTCACGCTCGGCCTTCAGCTGGTAGTCCGCGGCGGCCTGCTGGGTGACCTCGGCGGACTGGGCGACCTGAGCGGCCAGGTCGGCCGTCAGGGTGGGCAGTTCGATGGTCTGCGTCACGGGCTCGGCGGCGTTGGCCGAGCTGGACGCACCGGCGACTGCCAGGGTGCTGAGGACGCCACCGGCAACTCCGGCCCGCATCGCGATCGTGGAGGTCGCGGTGCGGCGGGGCTTCCGGTGGCTGCGTATGTGAGCGGTGTGGGACATGGGAACAACCGGTACCAGGGGCTCCTTCATATCTTCAAGAAACGTGGTCTGCGCCACAGTTGTTCAAAGTGACCTTCAAACACCGGTCCCGCGACTGCCTATTGACGTCGTAACGGACATTGCGGACGCCCCGCTTCGGGGCTGTGATCACGGTCTTTGATCAATACGCCCGAATTGCGCTCCACTTACCACTGGAACGGTTCGTTGGCCAAGCCCGGCTCTCATCCGGCTCTCATGAATGTGGCGGAGGTCACGGAACGATTAACCCGGCGCCTGCGTCGCCCCGTCGTGGCGGCCTGCGTCGCCCCGCCGTGATCACGGAGCGATCGCGGCCGGATCGCGACGACCGGACTTCGTGAACGCGTGCACACGTCCACATCGCGCCGTGAATGCCCTCTCATGTGTGAACGCCGCCTTTATCAAGAGATCGAGTCCATCTCCAATTTGCATGCAAGGGAAGCCTCTTGATATGGAGACGTGCCCTCTGGCCTGCACTGACAAGCTAAAATGTCACCGCTGGTGATCGGCTGGACGCTTCGAGTGCGAAGATCACCGCTCATCCGACTTCATGATCGTTCGTCAGGTGGTGAAGATCACAAAGCTTGTGCAATACCCCGTGTCGCAGATCACAGACCCACGGGCATAAGATGCGGAGCAGTTGGGCTTGTGACCTGCTTCACATGTTCTCGATCTTCGCCGGGGCGGGCGTGGTTCGTGGGGCTGGTGAGGCGGACGGGCCCGCTGCACAACCGCCAGCAGTCAGTGCCGACTGAGAGGAGCGAGGAGCGGTGAACGCGTATGCGCCCATCCTCGTACTGGGAGCCCTCGGGGCAGGCTTTGCGATCTTCTCCGTGGTCATGGCCACGCTGATCGGGCCCAAGCGGTACAACCGCGCCAAGCTCGAGGCCTACGAGTGCGGCATCGAGCCGACCCCCACGCCGGCCGGCGGCGGGCGCTTTCCCATCAAGTACTACCTGACGGCGATGCTCTTCATCGTCTTCGACATCGAGATCGTCTTCCTCTACCCCTGGGCCGTCACCTTCGACGCCCTGGGGATTTTCGGGCTCGTGGAGATGCTGCTCTTCGTGCTCACCGTCTTCGTCGCGTACGCGTACGTATGGCGGCGCGGCGGCCTGGAATGGGACTGAGGGGCCTTAGGACATGGGACTCGAAGAAAAGCTGCCGAGCGGCTTCCTGCTGACCACCGTCGAGCAGGCCGCGGGGTGGGTGCGCAAGTCGTCCGTCTTCCCCGCCACATTCGGACTCGCCTGCTGCGCCATCGAGATGATGACCACCGGCGCCGGCCGCTACGACCTGGCGCGCTTCGGCATGGAGGTCTTCCGCGGCTCGCCGCGCCAGGCGGACCTGATGATCGTCGCCGGCCGGGTGAGCCAGAAGATGGCGCCGGTGCTGCGGCAGGTCTACGACCAGATGCCGAACCCCAAGTGGGTGATCTCCATGGGGGTCTGCGCCTCCTCGGGCGGCATGTTCAACAACTACGCGATCGTCCAGGGCGTCGACCACATCGTCCCCGTCGACATCTATCTGCCCGGCTGTCCGCCCCGGCCGGAGATGCTGCTGGACGCCATCCTCAAGCTCCACGACAAGATCCGCACCTCCAAGCTCGGCGTCAACGCGGAGGAAGCGGCCCGTGAGGCGGAGGAGGCGGCGCTCAAGGCCCTGCCCACGATCGAGATGAAGGGGCTGCTGTGATGAGCGACGACGCACCCAAGGACGCGAACGGGGTGAACCCCGAGAAGGAGCTCTCCGCCGAGAACCTGCCCGGCCGGCGCGGCGAGGGCGGCGAGGAGATCCGCGTCCAGCGCGGGATGTTCGGCGCCAGCAACGGCGGCGACACCTCCGGCTACGGCGGCCTGGTCCGCTCGGTCCGGCTCCCGGGACCGGCGAACCGCCCCTACGGCGGATGGTTCGACGAGGTCGCCGACGAACTCGAGGGCGCGCTGGAGGAGCAGGGGCTGCTCCCGGAGAACGCCATCGAGAAGACGGTCGTCGACCGCGGCGAGATCACCTTCCACATCGAGCGCGAGCACCTGGTCCGCGTCGCCCGCACCCTGCGCGACGACCCGGCGCTCCGCTTCGAGCTGTGCACCGGCGTGAGCGGAGTGCACTACCCCGGTGACAAGGGCCGCGAGCTGCACGCCGTCTACCACCTGCGCTCGATCACCCACAACCGGGTGATCCGCCTGGAGGTCAGCTGCCCCGACAGCGACCCGCACATCCCGTCGCTGGTCTCCGTGTATCCGACGAACGACTGGCACGAGCGCGAGACGTACGACTTCTTCGGCATCGTCTTCGACGGTCACCCGGCCCTGACGCGGATCATGATGCCGGACGACTGGCAGGGCTTTCCGCAGCGCAAGGACTACCCCCTCGGCGGCATCCCCGTCGAGTACAAGGGCGCCCAGATCCCGGCTCCGGACCAGCGGAGGTCGTACTCGTGAGCACGTCGAACACATCCGCCGCGTCCGCCGCTTCGGCGCGCGAGACCACGGAAGGCACCGTCTACACCGTCACCGGCGGCGACTGGGACGAGGTCGTCCAGAGCGCGGCCCGCACCGACGACGAGCGCATCGTCGTCAACATGGGCCCGCAGCACCCCTCCACCCACGGGGTGCTCCGCCTGATCCTGGAGATCGACGGCGAGACGGTCACCGAGGCCCGCTGCGGCATCGGCTACCTCCACACCGGCATCGAGAAGAACCTCGAGTACCGGACGTGGACCCAGGGCACCACGTTCGTGACGCGCATGGACTACCTGACGCCGTTCTTCAACGAGACGGCGTACTGCCTCGCGGTCGAGAAGCTGCTCGGCATCGAGGACCAGGTGCCCGACCGCGCCACGGTCATCCGGGTCCTGCTGATGGAGCTCAACCGCATCTCCTCGCACCTGGTGGCCATCGCCACCGGCGGAATGGAGCTCGGCGCCACCACGATCATGATCTACGGCTTCCGTGATCGTGAACACATTCTCGACATCTACGAACTGATCACCGGCCTGCGGATGAACCACGCCTACATCCGCCCCGGCGGACTCGCCGGGGACCTGCCGCCCGGCGCGGTGGACCAGATCCGCGAGTTCGTGAAGAAGATGAAGAAGAACCTCCCGGAGTACGACAAGCTCGCCACCGGGAACCCCATCTTCAAGGCCCGCATGCAGGACATCGGCTACCTGGACCTGGCGGGCTGCATGGCCCTCGGCGCCACCGGCCCGATCCTGCGCTCCACCGGCCTGCCGCACGACCTGCGCAAGGCCCAGCCCTACTGCGGCTACGAGACCTACGAATTCGACATCCCGACCGCCGACACCTGCGACGCCTACGGCCGCTTCCTGATCCGGCTGGAGGAGATGCGCCAGTCGCTGCGGATCATCGAGCAGTGCCTGGACCGGCTGGAGCCGGGACCGGTCATGGTCGCCGACAAGAAGATCGCCTGGCCCGCCCAGCTCGCCCTGGGCCCGGACGGACTGGGCAACTCCCTCGACCACATCAAGAAGATCATGGGCACCTCCATGGAGGCCCTGATCCACCACTTCAAGCTGGTCACGGAGGGCTTCCGGGTTCCGCCGGGACAGGCCTACGCGGCGGTCGAGTCGCCCAAGGGCGAACTCGGCGTGCACGTCGTCTCCGACGGCGGCACCCGCCCCTACCGGGTCCACTTCCGTGACCCGTCCTTCACCAACCTGCAGGCCATGGCGGCGATGTGCGAGGGCGGCCAGGTCGCCGACGTCATCGTCGCCGTCGCGTCCATCGACCCCGTGATGGGAGGCGTCGACCGGTGACCACCTCTTCTTCCGAGCGGGGCGTCAGCCTGGGCATGCCCGAACTGCCCGCACCCCCCTACCCGGACGACGTCCGGGCCCGGCTGGAGACCGACGCGCGCGAGATCATCTCCCGCTACCCGGGCTCCCGGTCCGCCCTCCTGCCGCTGCTGCACCTGGTGCAGTCGGAGGAGGGTCATGTCACGCGCACCGGGATCCAGTTCTGCGCGGACATGCTCGGCCTGACCTCGGCCGAGGTCACCGCGGTCGCCACCTTCTACACCATGTACCGGCGCAAGCCCAGCGGCGACTACCAGGTCGGGGTGTGCACCAACACGCTGTGCGCCGTCATGGGCGGCGACGCGATCTTCGAGGAGCTGCAGGAGCACCTCGGGGTCGGCAACGGCGAGACCACCGAGGACGGCAAGGTCACCCTCGAGCACATCGAGTGCAACGCCGCCTGCGACTACGCGCCGGTGGTGATGGTCAACTGGGAGTTCTTCGACAACCAGACCCCCGAGAGCGCCAAGCGCCTCGTGGACGACCTGCGCGCCGGCCGCACCGTCACGCCCACCCGCGGCGCCCCGCTGTGCACCTTCAAGCAGACCGCGCGCATGCTGGCCGGCTTCCCCGACGAGCGGGAGGGAGCCGTCGAGGCCTCCGGCAGCGCGGGCCCCGCCTCCCTCGTCGGCCTGAAGCTGGCCAAGGGCGAGGCCGCCCCCGCGCGCGTGGTGCACCCGCGCGGCGCGGCCCCCGACGACGCGCCGCCGCACGAGCCGTCGCCCACCGAGCACCTCAGCTCGCACGACGCGCCGCAGCAGACGTCGGCCTCCGACCCGGACCACCCGGCCGGGCCCGCCGCCGAGGAGGGGGAGTGATGACCTTGGCACCCGAACTGAAGGACACCAGCCCGGAGAAGCTGCTCGCACCCGTGCTGTCGGCCTTCTGGGACGAGGACAGGTCCTGGACGCTGGACGTGTACAAGAGGCACGAGGGCTACGAGGGGCTCCGCAAGGCGCTGGCCATGTCCCCGGACGACGTCATCGCCTACGTCAAGGACTCCGGACTGCGCGGCCGCGGCGGCGCCGGCTTCCCCACCGGGATGAAGTGGCAGTTCATCCCGCAGGGCGACGGCAAGCCGCACTACCTGGTGGTCAACGCCGACGAGTCCGAGCCCGGGACCTGCAAGGACATCCCGCTGCTGTTCGCCAACCCGCACAGCCTGATCGAGGGCATCGTCATCGCCTGCTACGCCATCAGGTCCTCCCATGCCTTCATCTACCTGCGCGGTGAGGTCGTCCCCGTGCTGCGGCGGCTGCACGCCGCGGTGCGCGAGGCCTACGAGGCGGGCTACCTCGGCAAGAACATCCTCGGCAGCGGACTCGACCTCGAGCTCACCGTGCACGCGGGCGCCGGCGCGTACATCTGCGGTGAGGAGACCGCGCTGCTGGACTCGCTGGAGGGCCGCCGCGGACAGCCCCGGCTGCGTCCCCCCTTCCCGGCCGTGGCCGGCCTCTACGCCTGCCCCACTGTGGTGAACAACGTCGAATCGATCGCCTCGGTTCCCGCCATCCTGAACCGGGGCAAGGAGTGGTTCCGGTCGATGGGCAGCGAGAAGTCCCCCGGCTTCACGCTGTACTCGCTCTCCGGCCACGTCGCCAACCCCGGCCAGTACGAGGCCCCGCTCGGCATCACCCTGCGCCAGCTGCTGGAGATGAGCGGCGGCATGCGGCCCGGGCACCGGCTGAAGTTCTGGACCCCGGGCGGCTCCTCCACGCCGCTGCTCACCGACGAGCACCTCGACGTCCCCCTCGACTACGAAGGGGTCGGCGCCGCGGGCTCCATGCTCGGCACCAAGGCCCTGCAGTGCTTCGACGAGACCACCTGCGTGGTCCGCGCCGTCACCCGCTGGACCGAGTTCTACGCCCACGAGTCCTGCGGCAAGTGCACCCCCTGCCGCGAGGGCACCTACTGGCTGGTCCAGCTGATGCGCGACATCGAGGCCGGCAAGGGCAAGATGTCCGACCTCGACAAGCTGAACGACATCGCCGACAACATCAACGGCAAGTCCTTCTGCGCCCTCGGCGACGGCGCCGCCTCGCCGATCTTCTCCTCGCTGAAGTACTTCCGCGAGGAGTACGAGCAGCACATCACGGGCCGCGGCTGCCCCTTCGACCCGGCCAGGTCCACGGCCTGGGCCGACCACCGTACGGAGGTGAACGCATGACTGTGACCACGAGCGCTCCCTCCGGAGGAGGCGAGGCGGCACTGCCGCCCGAGGACCTCGTGACCCTGACCATCGACGGCATCGAGATCAGCGTGCCCAAGGGCACCCTGGTCATCCGGGCCGCCGAACAGCTCGGCATCGAGATCCCCCGGTTCTGCGACCACCCGCTGCTCGACCCGGCCGGCGCCTGCCGCCAGTGCATCGTCGAGGTCGAGGGCCAGCGCAAGCCGATGACCTCCTGCACCATCACCTGCACCGACGGGATGGTCGTCAAGACCCATCTGACCTCGCCGGTCGCGGAGAAGGCGCAGAAGGGTGTGATGGAGCTGCTGCTCATCAACCACCCGCTGGACTGCCCCGTCTGCGACAAGGGCGGCGAGTGCCCGCTGCAGAACCAGGCGATGTCGCACGGCAACGCCGAGTCCCGCTTCGAGGGCAAGAAGCGCACCTACGAGAAGCCGGTGCCGATCTCCACGCAGGTGCTGCTGGACCGCGAGCGGTGCGTGCTGTGCGCGCGCTGCACCCGCTTCTCCAACCAGATCGCGGGCGACCCGATGATCGAGCTGATCGAGCGGGGCGCGCTGCAGCAGGTCGGCATCGGCGAGGGCGAACCGTTCGAGTCGTACTTCTCCGGCAACACCATCCAGATCTGCCCGGTCGGCGCGCTCACCTCGGCCGCCTACCGGTTCCGCTCCCGCCCCTTCGACCTGGTCTCCTCGCCGTCGGTGTGCGAGCACTGCGCCGGCGGCTGCGCGATGCGCACCGACCACCGGCGCGGCAAGGTCATGCGGCGCCTGGCGGCCGAGGACCCCGAGGTCAACGAGGAGTGGATCTGCGACAAGGGGCGCTTCGCGTTCCGCTACGCACAGCAGCGGGACCGGCTCGACACCCCGCTGGTGCGCAACGCGGAGGGCGAGCTGCAGCCCGCCTCCTGGCCGGAGGCCCTGCAGATCGCCGCCCAGGGGCTGCTGGCCTCCCGGGGCCGCACCGGCGTGCTCACCGGCGGCCGGCTCACCGTCGAGGACGCCTACGCCTACAGCAAGTTCGCCCGGGTGGCGCTCGGCACCAACGACATCGACTTCCGGGCCCGCGTCCACAGCAGTGAGGAGTCCGACTTCCTCGCCGCGCGGGTCGCCGGCCGCGGACGTGACCTGGACGGCACCGGCGTCACCTACACCGCGCTGGAGAAGGCGCCCGCGGTGCTGCTCGTCGGGTTCGAGTCCGAGGAGGAGGCGCCCGGCGTCTTCCTGCGGCTGCGCAAGGCCTGGCGCAAGCGCGGGCAGCGCACCTTCGCGCTGGCCACCCACGCCACTCCCGGCCTGACCAAGGCCGGCGGCACGCTGCTGCCCGCCGCGCCCGGCACCGAGACCGAGTGGCTGGACGCGCTCGCCGCCGGTGTCGGCCTGGAGGGTGACGGGGCCGCGGCCGCCGAGGCGCTGCGCGCCGAGGGCGCGGTGGTCGTCGTCGGCGAACGCCTCGCCGGAGTGGCCGGCGGCCTGACCGCCGCCGTGCGTGCCGCCACCGCCACCGGCGCCCGGCTGGTGTGGATCCCGCGCCGGGCGGGCGAGCGGGGCGCGATCGAGGCGGGCGCGCTGCCGTCGCTGCTGCCCGGCGGCCGCCCCGCGACGGACCCGCGGGCCCGCGAGGAGGTCGCCGCGATCTGGGGCGTCGCCGAACTGCCCCAGCGCTACGGCCGGGACACCGGCCAGATCGTCGAGGCCGCCGTCAGCGGCGAACTGCAGGCGCTGCTGGTCGCCGGTGTCGAGGTGGCCGACCTGCCCGACCCGGCCCGCGCCCGGACGGCGCTGGCCGAGGCCGGGTTCGTGGTCTCCCTGGAGCTGCGGCCCAGCGAGGTCACCGAACTCGCCGACGTCGTCCTGCCGGTCGCGGCCGTCGCCGAGAAGGCCGGCACCTTCCTCAACTGGGAGGGCCGCGCCCGGCCGTTCGAGGCGGCGCTCAAGCCCGACCACATGACCCGCCGGCTCCAGCCCACCGACGCGCGGGTGCTGCAGATGCTTGCCGACGCCATGGACGTCCACCTGGGCCTGCCGGACCTGCGCACCATCCGCGCCGAACTGACCCGGCTCGGCGCCTGGGACGGCCCCCGGGCCACCGAACCGCTGGAGACCGCGGGCGCGCTGCCCCGGCCCGCCGCCGGGGAGGCGGTGCTCGCCGGGCACCGGATGCTGCTCGACCAGGGCGTCCTGCAGCAGGGCGACGAGGCGCTCGCCGGCACCCGGCACGCCGCCCCCGCCCGGCTGTCGGCCGCCACGGCCGCCGAGATCGGCGTCAAGGACGGCGACCTGCTCGCGGTGACCGGCACCGCCGGCACCGTGCAGCTGCCGCTCGCCGTCACCGAGATGCCCGACCGCGTGGTGTGGCTCCCGCTGAACTCCGCCGGCGGCGGTGTCGCCTCCGACACGGGGGCACGCCCCGGCTCCCTCGTCCGCATCGGTCCGGCGACGCCCGCCGGTGAGGCCACCGAGGAGGTGGAGGCATGAGCGCGAACGTCGCCGCCGTCAGCACGTACGTCGCCGCCGAGGACCTGTCGATGTTCGGCCGCGACCCGTGGTGGCTCATCGCCCTCAAGGCGGTGTTCTGCTTCGCCTTCCTGATGGTGACGGTGCTGATCTCCATCGTGATGGAGCGCAAGGTCGTCGCCTGGATGCAGCTGCGCATCGGACCCAACCGGCACGGCCCCTGGGGCATGCTCCAGTCGCTCGCCGACGGCGTGAAGCTGATGCTCAAGGAGGACGTCGTCGTCAAGCGCGCGGACAAGGCGGTCTACGTCCTCGCGCCGATCGTCGCCGCCATCCCCGCCTTCATGGCGTTCGCGGTCATCCCGTTCGGCCCGGCCGGCAACGAGATCTCGGTCTTCGGCCACCGCACCACGATGCAGCTGACCGACCTGCCGATCGCGATGCTGTACATCCTCGCGGTCGCCTCGGTCGGCATCTACGGCATCGTGCTGGCCGGCTGGAGCTCGGGCTCCACCTACCCGCTGCTGGGCGGACTGCGCTCCTGCGCGCAGATGATCTCCTACGAGATCGCCATGGGCGCCGCGTTCGCCTCGGTGTTCCTCTACTCGGGGTCGATGTCGACCTCGGCGATCGTCGAGCAGCAGACCGACCGCTGGTTCGTGGTGCTGCTGCCGGTCTCCTTCATCATCTACATCGTGACCATGGTCGGTGAGACCAACCGCGCACCCTTCGACATGCCCGAGTCCGAGGGCGACCTGGTGGGCGGCTTCAACACCGAGTACTCGTCGATCAAGTTCGCGATGTTCATGCTCGCCGAGTACGTCAACATGGTGACCGTCTCGGCCGTGGCCGTCACGCTCTTCCTGGGCGGCTGGCGGGCACCCTGGCCGGTCAGCACCTTCTGGGAGGGCGCCAACCACGGCTGGTGGCCGATGCTGTGGTTCGTGCTGAAGCTGCAGCTGCTGCTGTTCTTCTTCGTCTGGCTGCGCGGCACGCTCCCGCGAGTCCGCTACGACCAGTTGATGAAGCTCGGCTGGAAGGTCCTCATCCCGGTCTCCCTGGTGTGGCTGATGCTCGTCGCCACCGTGCGGGCCCTCAGGAACGAGAACTACGACTTCGCCGACATCGCCCTCTACATCGGCGCCGCCGTGCTCGGCCTGCTGCTGCTCTCCTTCGTCGCCGACATGTTCCGCGCGAGGAAGGCCAAGCAGGCGCCGCCCGCCAAGGCCCCGGCCGAGTTCGACCCGATGGCCGGCGGCTTCCCGGTACCGCCGCTGCCCGGACAGGAGTTGCCGCCGGTGCCCCGGCGCCGCCCGCGCCGGGAGCGGGAGCTGATTGTCAGTGGTGGGCCCGATACTCAGAGTGACGGACCTCTGGGTGGATCTACGGATGGAAAGGAGGCGTCCGATGGCTGAGGAGCCCAAGGAGACCAAGCCCGGTTTCCTGAATCCGGTGGCCGGCTTCGGCGTGACCTTCAAGGCCATGTTCAAGAAGCGGCTCACCGAGCAGTACCCGGAGCAGCAGAAGACCACCGCTCCGCGCTTCCACGGACGGCACCAGCTCAACCGCCATCCGGACGGCCTGGAGAAGTGCGTCGGCTGCGAGCTGTGCGCCTGGGCCTGCCCCGCCGACGCGATCTACGTCGAGGGCGCGGACAACACCGACGAGGAGCGCTACTCGCCCGGCGAGCGGTACGGCCGCGTCTACCAGATCAACTACGCCCGCTGCATCCTGTGCGGGCTGTGCATCGAGGCCTGCCCGACCCGGGCGCTGACCATGACCAACGAGTTCGAGCTGGCCGACTCCAGCCGGGCCGACCTCATCTACACCAAGGAGCAACTGCTCGCCGGCCTGGAGGAGGGCATGGTCGAGCCCCCGCACGCCATGTACCCGGGCACCGACGAACAGGACTACTACAAGGGCCTGGTGACCGAGGCCGCCCCCGGCACCGAGCGCCAGGTCCCCCACTCCAAGGGCGAGGTGGTGCAGGAGGCCGACTCCACCTTCGGCCCGACCGAGCCCGCGTCCGAGAAGGTGATCGGGCGATGACCGAGCAGCTCGCCGCGTACACCACGTCCACCGGAGAGGCCGTCCAGTTCTGGATCCTCGGCACCGTCGCGGTGATCGGCGCCCTGTGCACCGTCTTCATGAAGCGGGCCGTGCACAGCGCGCTCTGCCTCGCCGCCACCATGATCGTTCTGGCGGTGTTCTACCTCGCCAACGGCGCCTACTTCCTCGGCGTCGTCCAGATCATCGTCTACACCGGCGCGATCATGATGCTGTTCCTGTTCGTGGTGATGCTGGTCGGTGTCACCGCGGCGGACTCCCTGAAGGAGACCATCAAGGGCCAGCGCTGGCTGGCCCTGCTGTGCGGGCTCGGCTTCGGCATCCTGCTGATGGCCGGCATCGGCAACGCCGCCCTCACGGAGTTCAACGGCATCGGCCAGGCGAACGCCGGCGGCAATGTCGAGGGCATCGCAAGCCTGCTGTTCACCAGGTACGTCTTCGCCTTCGAGATCACCGGTGCGCTGCTGATCACGGCCACCGTCGGGGCCATGCTGCTCACCCACCGGGAGCGCACCGAGCGCGCCAGGACCCAGCGCGAACTGTCCCGGAAGCGGATCCGCGAGGGCACGTACATCCCGCCGCTGCCCGCGCCCGGCGTGTACGCGCGGCACAACGCGGTGGACATCGCGGGCCTGCTGCCCGACGGCACCCCGTCCGATCTCACCGTCAGCAAGACGCTCCGCGAGCGCGGCCAGATCCGTGACGTGTCGCAGGAGGCGCTCAACGACCTGCGGGCGCTGGAGCAGCGCGCCGAGGAGCGCCTGGAGCGCACGGCCATCGAGCCGCTGAAGGCGTTCAAGCGGTCCGAGGAGGCGTCCAAGTGAACCCGGTCAACTACCTCTATCTCGCCGCCCTGCTGTTCACCATCGGCGCCACCGGCGTGCTGATCAGGCGCAACGCGATCGTGGTGTTCATGTGCATCGAGCTGATGCTCAACGCCTGCAACCTCGCGTTCGTCGCCTTCTCCCGGATGCACGGCAACCTCGACGGCCAGATCATCGCCTTCTTCACGATGGTCGTCGCCGCCGCGGAGGTCGTGGTCGGGCTGGCGATCATCGTGTCCCTGTTCCGTACCCGCCACTCGGCCTCGGTCGACGACGCCAGCCTGATGAAGCTGTAAGGGGCTGAAACGTGACAAACGCAGAGAACTTGATTGCGCTGCTGGTGGCGGCGCCTCTGCTCGGAGCGGCGGTCCTGCTGTGCGGCGGACGCCGGCTGGACGCCGTCGGCCACTGGATCGGCACGCTGCTCGCGGCCGTCTCCTTCGTCCTCGGCGTCGTGCTGTTCACCGACATGCTGGGCAAGGGCGCCGAGGAACGCACCCTCACCCAGCATCTGTTCAGCTGGATCCCGGTGGAGGGCTTCCAGGCCGACGTCGCCTTCCAGCTCGACCAGCTGTCGATGACGTTCGTCCTGCTGATCACCGGCGTCGGCTCGCTGATCCACCTGTACTCCGTCGGGTACATGGAGCACGACGAGCGGCGCCGCCGCTTCTTCGGCTATCTGAACCTGTTCCTCGCGGCGATGCTGCTGCTCGTCCTCGCCGACAACTACCTGCTGCTGTACGTCGGCTGGGAGGGCGTCGGTCTCGCCTCCTACCTGCTGATCGGCTTCTGGCAGCACAAGCCCAGCGCCGCCACGGCCGCGAAGAAGGCCTTCCTGGTCAACCGGGTCGGCGACATGGGTCTGTCCATCGCGATCATGCTGATGTTCCTGTGGTTCGGCACCTTCGCCTTCGGGCCGGTGCTCGGCGGCCACGGGGAGGAAGGCCTCGCGGCGGCCGCCGGTGAGGACAAGCTGACTGCGATCGCGCTGATGCTGCTGCTCGCGGCCTGCGGCAAGTCCGCCCAGGTGCCGCTGCAGTCCTGGCTCGGTGACGCCATGGAGGGCCCGACCCCGGTCTCGGCCCTGATCCACGCCGCGACCATGGTGACCGCGGGCGTCTACCTGATCGTCCGCTCCGGGGCCGTCTTCGACGGAGCGCCGGACGCCCAGCTCGTCGTCACCATCGTCGGCGCGGTCACGCTGCTCTTCGGTGCGATCGTCGGTTGCGCCAAGGACGACATCAAGAAGGCGCTCGCCGGATCCACCATGTCCCAGATCGGCTACATGGTGCTCGCCGCGGGCCTCGGCCCCATCGGCTACGCCTTCGCGATCATGCACCTGGTGACGCACGGCTTCTTCAAGGCCGGGCTCTTCCTCGGCGCAGGCTCCGTGATGCACGGGATGAACGACGAGGTCGACATGCGCCGCTACGGCGGACTGCGCACGTACATGCCGATCACCTTCATCACCTTCGGCCTCGGCTACCTGGCGATCATCGGCTTCCCGGGCCTGTCCGGCTTCTTCTCCAAGGACAAGATCATCGAGTCGGCGTTCGCCAAGGGCGGCACCGAGGGCTGGATCCTCGGCGCCTGCGCCCTGCTCGGCGCGGCCATCACCGCCTACTACATGACGCGCGTGATGCTGATGACCTTCTTCGGCGAGGAGCGCTGGCGCAACGCCCCGACGCCGTCGCCGGCCTCGCCCGACGTGGAGCCCGCCGCGCAGACCGGCGGCACATACGAGCCGCCGCACCCGCACGAGTCGCCCGGCGTCATGACGATCCCGATGATCGTGCTGGCGGTCGGCTCCGTGTTCGGCGGTGCGTTCTTCAGCATCGGCGACCGCTTCGTGAACTGGCTGGAGCCCGTCACCGGGTTCGAGCACGGCCACCCGCCGGTCAGCGCCCTGACGCTGACGCTCTCCACGGTCGCCGTCATGGTCCTCGGCGTGGCCATCGCCTGGGGCCAGTACGGGCGCCGCCCGGTCCCGGCCGTCGCCCCGCGCGGTTCGCTGCTCACCCGGGCCGCCCGCCGCGACCTCCTCCAGGACGACTTCAACCACGTGGTCCTGGTGCGTGGCGGCGAACACCTCACCCGCTCGCTGGTCTACGTCGACCACACCCTGGTCGACGGCGTCGTCAACGGCACGGCGGCCGCGATGGGCGGCCTGTCCGGACGGATGCGCAGGCTGCAGAACGGCTTCGCGCGGTCCTACGCGGTCTCCATGTTCGGCGGCGCGGCGGTCCTGGTCGCCGCGACCCTGCTGATGAGGGCGGTCTGATACCGATGTCCTTTCCTCTGCTGACAGCGACAGCGGCGCTCCCGGCCGTCGGGGCGATCGCCACGGCCGCCGTGCCGGCCGCCCGGCGCACCGCCGCCAAATGGCTCGCGCTGCTCTTCTCGCTCGCCACCCTGGTGCTCGCGATCGTCGTCGCGGTGCGGTTCGACCCGGGCGGCGCGCGCTACCAGCTCACCGAGTCCCACTCCTGGATCGCCGACTTCGGCGTCCGCTACGAACTGGGCGTGGACGGCATCGCGGTGGCGCTGATCGCGCTGACCGCGCTGCTGATCCCGTTCATCGTCCTGGCGGGCTGGCACGACGCCGACCCGCTGGAGACGGGCAGCAGGCGCTGGCGGCCCACCCAGGGCTTCTTCGCGCTGATCCTGGCCGTCGAGGCGATGGTGATCCTCTCCTTCGAGGCCACCGACGTCTTCCTCTTCTACATCTTCTTCGAAGCCATGCTGATCCCGATGTACTTCCTCATCGGCGGCTTCGGGGACCGGGCCCACGAGCACGGCGAGGAGAAGGCGGCCACCCAGCGCTCCTACGCCGCGGTGAAGTTCCTCCTGTACAACCTGGCCGGCGGTCTGATCATGCTGGCCGCGGTGATCGGTCTCTACGTGGTCGCGGGGAGCTTCTCCCTCACCGAGATCGCCGAGGCCCGGGCGAGCGGCGAATTCACCATGGCCACCAGCACCGAACGCTGGCTGTTCCTCGGCTTCTTCTTCGCCTTCGCGGTGAAGGCGCCGCTGTGGCCGCTGCACACCTGGCTGCCCAATGCCATGCAGGAGTCCACCGCCCCGGTCGCCGTGCTCATCACGGCGGTCGTCGACAAGGTGGGCACCTTCGCGATGCTCCGCTTCTGCCTCCAGCTCTTCCCGGAGGCCAGCAAGTGGGCGACGCCGGTGATCCTGGTGCTGGCGCTGGTCAGCATCATCTACGGCGCGCTGCTCGCCGTCGGCCAGCGCGACATCAAGCGGCTGATCGCGTACGCGTCGATCTCGCACTTCGGCTTCATCATCATGGGCATCTTCGCGATGACCAGCCAGGGCCAGTCCGGGGCGACGCTGTACATGGTCAACCACGGCATCTCCACGGCCGTGCTGATGCTGATCGCCGGCTTCCTGATCTCCCGGCGCGGCTCGCGGCTCATCGCCGACTACGGCGGGGTGCAGAAGGTCGCCCCGGTGCTCGCCGGCACCTTCCTGATCGGCGGCCTGGCCACCCTCTCCCTGCCGGGGCTCGCCCCGTTCGTCAGTGAGTTCCTGGTCCTGGTCGGCACCTTCACGCGGTACCCGGTGATCGGCATCATGGCCACCTTCGGCATCGTCCTCGCCGCGCTCTACACCCTCGTCCTCTACCAGCGGACGATGACCGGCCCGGTCAGGCCCGAGGTCGCGAAGATGCCCGACCTCAGGGTGCGGGAGATCGCGGTGGTGGCGCCGCTGGTGGTGCTGCTGATCTTCCTGGGCGTCTACCCGAAGCCCGTCACGGACATCGTGAACCCGGCGGTGAAGCAGACCATGTCCGACGTCGAACAGAAGGACCCCCAGCCCGAGGTGGAGGCGGCCAAGTGAGCGCAACAGCCGTCCACAGCCTGTGGACAACGGCGGCCACCGCGGCCGATCCGATCTCGAAGATCGACGCACCGAAGATCGAGTACGGGCAGCTCGCGCCCACGCTGATCGTCGTCGGCGCGGCGGTCGTCGGGGTGCTGATCGAGGCCGCCGTCCCCCGCAAGTCCCGTTACTACGCCCAGATGTTCGTCGCCACCGTGGCGCTGGCCGCCGCGTTCGCCGCGGTGGTGGCGCTCGCGGCCGACGGATACGCCACGACCAAGGCCGGCATCGCGGCGATGGGTGCCCTCGCCGTCGACGGACCGGCCCTGTTCCTGCAGGGCACGATCCTGCTGACCGCCCTGGTCGCCTTGTTCACCTTCGCCGAGCGGCGGCTCGACCCCATGGCCCACGGCAACCGGGTCGACTCCTTCGCCGCCCAGGCCGGAGCCGTGCCGGGCAGCGACGCCGAGAAGCGGGCGGTCAAGGCCGGGTTCACCACCACCGAGGTGTTCCCGCTGCTGCTCTTCGCGGTCGCCGGCATGCTGATCTTCCCTGCGGCCAACGACCTGCTGACGCTCTTCGTGGCGCTGGAGGTCTTCTCCCTGCCGCTGTACCTGCTGTGCGCGCTGGCCCGCCGCAAGCGGCTGATGTCGCAGGAAGCGGCCGTGAAGTACTTCCTCCTCGGCGCCTTCGCCTCCGCCTTCACCCTGTTCGGCATCGCCCTGCTCTACGGCTACGCGGGCTCCATGTCGTACGGCACGATCGCGCAGGTCGTCGACGGCACCGTGCAGGACGTCACCCCGGCGCTCGCCGGCACCATGGGCAACGACGCGCTGCTGCTGGTCGGCGCCGCGCTGCTGGTGATGGGCCTGCTGTTCAAGGTCGGCGCCGTCCCGTTCCACATGTGGACCCCGGACGTCTACCAGGGCGCCCCGACACCGGTGACCGGCTTCATGGCGGCGGCCACCAAGGTCGCGGCGTTCGGCGCGCTGCTGCGCGTCCTCTACGTCGTCCTGCCGGGCCTGCGCTGGGACTGGCGGCCGGTGATGTGGGCGGTGGCGATCGTCACCATGCTCGCCGGTGCGATCGTCGCCATCACCCAGACCGACATCAAGCGCCTGCTGGCCTACTCCTCGATCGCCCACGCCGGCTTCATCCTCGCCGGTGTGATCGCCGCCAACCCGGCGGGCATCTCCTCGGTCCTCTTCTACCTGGCCGCCTACTCCTTCGTGACCGTCGGCGCCTTCGCGGTGGTCACCCTGGTGCGCGACGCGGGCGGCGAGGCGACCCACCTGTCCCGCTGGGCGGGCCTCGGACGCCGCTCCCCGCTCACCGCTGCGGTGTTCGCCGTCTTCCTGCTGGCCTTCGCCGGCATCCCGCTGACCTCCGGCTTCGCCGGCAAGTTCGCGGTGTTCAAGGCGGCGGCCGAGGGCGGCGCGGTCCCGCTCGTCGTGATCGGTGTGATCTCCTCGGCGATCGCGGCGTTCTTCTACATCCGCGTGATCGTCCTGATGTTCTTCAGCGAACCGAGGCCCGAGGGCCCGACGGTGGCGGTCCCCTCCCCGCTGACCATGACGGCCATCGCGGTCGGCGTCGCGGTGACGGTGGTACTGGGCGTGGCGCCCCAGTACTTCCTCGACCTCGCCGGAGACGCGGGGGTGTTCGTGCGCTGACCGGCATCCGGGTGGTGCAGTGACCGGGGCCCGTCCTCCTGCGGGAGGGCGGGCTTCGGTGCGTCACTGGCCGTTCGGGGAACGGGGGAGGCAGGTGATGCACGAGTGGGGGACGCCGGGGCGCCGCGGGCGGGGACCTGTGGATAACTCCGGGGTCTGTCGTCGCGGACGCCTATCGTGGACGGCGTGGTCGAGGGACGACGTACGGGGGACGAGACGATGGGTGGGACGGGCGGTGTCGCCGGGATGGCAGAGACGGTGGAGACGGCAGTGGCGCGGAGTGAGGCGCTGCAGGCGTTGCACCGGGTCTTCGGGTACGAGGCCTTCCGCGGTGAGCAGGAGGCCGTCGTCGAGCATGTGGTGGCCGGGGGCGACGCGGTCGTCCTGATGCCCACCGGGGCCGGCAAGTCGCTGTGCTACCAGATCCCCGCCCTGGTCAGGCCGGGCACGGGTGTCGTCGTCTCCCCGCTGATCGCCCTCATGCAGGACCAGGTGACCGCGCTGCGGGCGCTGGGCGTGCGGGCCGGTTTCATCAACTCCACGCAGGACTTCGACGAGCGGCGCGTGGTGGAGGCGGAGTTCCTGGCCGGCGAGCTGGACCTGCTGTACCTGGCCCCGGAGCGGCTGCGGCTCGACGCCACGCTGGAGCTGCTCTCGCGCGGGAAGATCTCGCTGTTCGCCATCGACGAGGCGCACTGTGTCTCGCAGTGGGGCCACGACTTCCGGCCCGACTACCTGATGCTGTCCGTGCTCGGCGAGCGGTGGCCGGACGTGCCCCGGATCGCGCTCACGGCGACGGCCACCCGGGCCACCCACCGGGAGATCACCGAGCGGCTCGGTCTCGAGGGCGCCCGGCACTTCGTGGCGAGCTTCGACCGGCCCAACATCCAGTACCGGATCGTGCCCAAGGCGGACCCGAAGAAGCAGCTGCTGAGCTTCCTGCGCGAGGAGCACGCGGGCGACGCGGGCATCGTGTACTGCCTGTCGCGCAACTCGGTGGAGAAGACGGCCGAGTTCCTCACCCGCAACGGCATCGAGGCGGTGCCCTACCATGCGGGGCTGGACGCGGCCACGCGCGCCGAGCACCAGGCGCGGTTCCTGCGGGAGGACGGGCTGGTCGTGGTCGCGACCATCGCGTTCGGCATGGGCATCGACAAGCCCGACGTCCGGTTCGTCGCCCACCTCGACCTGCCCAAGTCCGTCGAGGGCTACTACCAGGAGACCGGGCGCGCGGGCCGCGACGGGCTGCCCTCCACGGCCTGGATGGCCTACGGCCTCAACGACGTCATACAGCAGCGCAAGCTGATCCAGCTCGGCGAGGGCGACGAGGCCTTCCGGCGCCGGGCCAACCAGCACCTGGACGCGATGCTCGCGCTGTGCGAGACCGTCCAGTGCCGGCGCGCTCAGCTGCTCGCCTACTTCGGCCAGGACCCCGACTCGCCGTCCTGCGGCAACTGCGACACCTGCCTCGACCCGCCGGAGACCTGGGACGGCACGGTGGCGGCGCAGAAGGTGCTGTCCACGGTGGTGCGGCTGCACCGGGAGCGCGGGCAGAAGTTCGGCGCGGTGCAGATCACCGACATCCTGCTGGGCCGGCGCACGGCCAAGGTGATCCAGTTCGACCACGACCAGCTGTCCGTGTTCGGTATCGGGCAGGAGCTCGGCGAGGCGGAGTGGCGCGGTGTGGTGCGGCAGTTGCTGGCCCAGGGGCTGCTCGCGGTCGAGGGGGAGTACGGCACGCTGGTGCTGACCGAGGCCAGCGGGGCGGTGCTGCGCGGCGACCGGAAGGTGCCGTTGCGCAGGGACCCGAAGAAGCCGGCCGCCTCGCGGTCGAAAGCGGGAGCGTCGGGTTCCGCGCGGGGCGAGCGCAAGGCGAAGGCCGCGGTGGCGGAGCTGCCCGAGTCGCTGGTCCCGGCCTTCGAGGCGCTGCGCGCCTGGCGGGCGGAGCAGGCCCGGGAGCAGGGTGTCCCCGCGTATGTGATCTTCCACGACGCCACGCTCCGGGAGATCGTCACGGTGTGGCCCACGTCCGTGCGGGAGCTGGGCGGCATCAGCGGGGTGGGCGAGAAGAAGCTGGCGACGTATGGGGAGGGCGTGCTGGCGGTGCTGGAAGGGCTGGGCGGTCCGTCGGCTGGTGAGGACGGGGCGGCCAGGACGCCAGGGACGGCAGGGACGCCAGGTGGGGACCTGTCCGGGGCATCCGGCGATGCAACGGGCGGCCCCGGAGGATCCGGCAGGGCGGCGGACCCGGCGGCGGAGGACGCCGGGATGTGGCCCGCTGGGGAGGAGGAGCCGGAGCCCGAGCTCGACTGGTGACCAGTCCGGCACAGCCCAGCCCGGGCCGGGCGGGGTGCGCCGGTCGGGGGCCCGTCAGGGCAGGGCCGTCAGGCCCGGGGCGAAGGTGATCAGCAGGGGCAGCAGCGGGACCAGGGACGCCGCGGTCGTCGTCAGCGCGCGCCGGCGGCGGTCGAGCCGGGGCGGCGGCTCCAGCAGGCGGTCGACGCGCTCGCCGAGCAGGCGGTGACTGGAGGCGCAGGACAGCACGCCGCGGTGCTGGTTGAGCTCGATGAGCGCCAGGGCCGTGGTGAGGTGGCCGCAGCGGCGTGAGGCGGTGTCGTCGGCGGCCAGTTCGACCAGGCGGTGGGTCTGGTCGCAGAAGTGCGCGAACAGCGGGATGCGGGGGAAACCGGTGGCCAGTGCGGTGGACAGGTGCAGCAGCCAGTCGTGGTGGGCGCGGGCGTGGCCCCGCTCGTGGGTGAGGACCGCGTCCAGCTGGTGGTCGGTGAGGCGGTGCAGTGCGCCGGTGGTGACGATCAGCTGCGGCGGGTGGCCCGGCATCCACCAGGCGTCCGGGTATTCGTCCTCCAGCACCAGCAGCGGGCCGCGGGCGGCGGGCAGACCGGCCGGCAGGTCGGGGGCGCGTTCCCGAAGATGCGCCCGCTCCCGGGCGCGGCGCCGGCGGGCCTCGACCAGCTCCCGCCCGAGCATCGCGGTGGTCCAGGCCGCCCCGGCCGCCAGCAGCACGGTCAGCACGGTCGCCCAGGGCGAGGCGGCGGACAGATCGTAGGCAGCGGTCACCGCGGGCGGCGCCGGGGCGAACAGCTGGGCGCGGACGGTGCCGAAGACGGCGGCGGCCCCCAGCGCCAGCGCGGTCACGCAGCACAGCAGCACGGTGGCGACCAGGCACTGCCACACCCACAGGGCCACCACCGGCTCCCGTTCCGGCCACTTCGCCCGGGTCAGCACACGGGGGACGGGCACGGCGGCCGTCAGGGCGACCACGCTCAGCAGGAGCAGGCAGACGGTCATGCCACGGGCTCCGGATCTCGTCGGAAGGGCGGCTTCGGGTCGTGCGGGCTGGCAAGCCGTGGCGGGGGGCACGGCTCGCGCGTGGGGGCGGGCGGCGGTGCCGGACGTACGGACGCGGCACACCGCCCGACGCCCAGTATGACGGCGCCGGGCGGTGTGAGGCAGGGGTCGGCGGCGATCCCCGTGACGGGAGTGGCCGGCCGCGAGCCGGGCGGGGTCCGGCGACGGCGAACGCCCGCTCGGGTCGCCGCCCGCCGGCCGGCCCGCCGGTCAGCTCCCGGGGACGATCCGGCCGGTGACCTCGCCGAGGCCCACCCGGACCCCGTCCGGGCCGGGCGCCCAGGCGGACAGCGTGACCACGTCGCCGTCCTCCAGGAAGGTCCGCTTGCCGTCGGGCAGCTCCAGCGGGTCACGGCCGTTCCAGGTGAGCTCCAGCAAGGAGCCGCGCTCCCGCTCGGTGGGACCGCTCACCGTGCCGGAGCCGTAGAGGTCGCCGGTGCGCAGCGAGGCGCCGTTGACGGTCATGTGGGCGAGCTGCTGGGCGGCCGTCCAGTACATGGTGGAGAAGGGAGGCTCGGCGACGACATGGCCGTTGATGCTGACGGACATCCGCAGGTCGTAGCCGCCCGGCTCCTCGTCCGAGTCGTCCAGGTAGGGCAGCAGCTCGTGGGTGCGCTCCGGCGGCGCCACCCGCGCCGCGTCCAGGGCGTCCAGCGGGGTGATCCAGGCCGACACCGAGGTGGCGAAGGACTTGCCGAGGAACGGGCCGAGCGGGACGTACTCCCAGGCCTGGATGTCCCGCGCGGACCAGTCGTTGAGCAGGCACAGCCCGAAGACGTGGTCGCGGAAGGCGCCGAGCGGCACCGGACGGCCCATCTCGGAGGGCACGCCGACGACGAAGCCGACCTCGGCCTCGATGTCCAGCCGGACGGACGGGCCGAACACCGGCGCGGGGTCGGTCGGCGCCTTGCGCTGGCCAGCGGGGCGGACCACGTCGGTGCCGGACACCACGACCGTGCCCGAGCGGCCGTGATAGCCGATCGGCAGGTGCTTCCAGTTGGGCGTCAGCGAGTCCGGCGCGTCGGGGCGGAACATCCTGCCGACGTTCCGGGCGTGGTTCTCCGAGGCGTAGAAGTCCACATAGTCCGCGACCTCGAACGGCAGGTGCAGGGTGACCTCGGACAGCGGGTGGAACAGCGGCTCGACCGTCTCCCGGTGGGCCGGGACGGTCACCCAGGCCGTGATCGCCCTGCGCACGTCCGACCATGCCGTGCGGCCCGCCGCCAGCAGCGGGTTGAGCGTCGGGCGGGCGAGCAGGGAGGCGTACGGGGAGCCGAGGGCGTGGGCCGCCGCGCCGGCGTCGAGGACATGGTCGCCCAGCCGGACTCCCACGGTCCGCTCCGACGAGCCGGGGGGCGAGAACACGCCGTACGGCAGGTTGTGCGGGCCGAAGGGATCGCCCTCGGGGACATCGAAGGGGGGCATCGGGTGCTGCCTCACTTTCGTCTGCGCAGGTGCTCCACGAGACCGTGGCCGTGCCAACGTTACGGGTGCCGACGCGGTCTTGGGCAGATCCGGGGTGGTGGCGCGGGGGCGCACGGGGCTGCTGAGCAGGGCCGACACGCACGCCGGGGCACGTGTGCCGCTTCCCCTTGCGTACCGGAAGTTATCCACAGCAGGCGATGCAATCTTGACGGAGCGGTGCGAACGGGGCGACTCTGGGCAGGTGCCGGAAGGCCTCGGGGAGGGGGCGGTTCCGAAGGCACACCAGGGGGGCGGATGGCCATCGGTGAGGCCCGTCCGGGCCCGGCTGGTGCTGGCTCGCGGCCGAACAGGCTGGAAGAGACCATGCGCGGCCGGCTCGGCAGGGAATGCGTGTACGTGCCGTCATGCAGGTTCGGGCTGTTCGTGGCATTGCGCCACTGGTGCCCGCCGGGCGGCCGGGTGCTGATGTCGCCGGTCAACGACGACGTCATCTTCTTCGTGGTGCTCGCGGCCGGACTGCGCCCGGTGCAGGCACCGTTGAACCCGCTGGACGCGTCCATCGACATCGATGCCGTGCCCGAGGAGGGGTGGGGTTCGCTGTCGGCCGTGCTGACCACCAATCTGTACGGCAACCCGGACCCGGCGCCGCGACTGCGGGAGCGCTGCGACGCGCTGGGCATCCCGCTGTTCGAGGACGGGGCGCACGCCATCGGCAGCGAGGTCGGCGGACGCCCGGTCGGGGCGTGGGGCGACGCCTCCGTGTTCAGCCTGTCCAAGCACGTCCACGCGCAGGCGGGAGGCATCCTGGCCTTCGCCGACCCGGACCGCTCCGCCGCCCTGCGCGCCGCCTGCGCGGACCTGCTCGCCCCGCGCCGCACCACCGCCGAACTCGCCTACCTGGTACGCCCCTACGCCGAGGCGGCCGTGCGGCGGCTGGGGCTGCGCCGGGCCGCCTGGGCCACCCTGCGGCTGCTGGGCCTGGCGGAACGCGAGGACATCCGGATGCCGCTGCGGCCCCGGGAGCTGGCCGCCGCGGCCGAAGCGGCCCCGGATCTGGACGCCTACGACCCGTGGGTGCGCGTCGACATGCACGACTACCGGCTGACCTCCGGCGCGCTGCGGCTGCGGCGGATCGAACGCCGGCTGGGGCGGCTGGACGAGGTGCTGGACGCGGCCCGCGAGGGCACGCGGTTGCTGCTGTCCACGCGGTGGGCGCTGCCGCGCGAGGGCAGCGCGGTGCAGCCGCTGTTCCGGGTGCCGTTGTTCGTGGCGGACCGGGACGCGGCGGCGGCCGCACTGGCGCGGCACGGCATCGTCGTCGGCTACCTCTACGACCCGCCGCTGGACGACTACGCGGGCAAGGAGTTCACCGACCCCTCGCCCGCGCCGGAGGCCGCCCGCTGGTTCGCCCGGCACGCCCTGCCGGTGGACCCGCTGCGGGCGCGGGAGGCGATCGAGGCGCTGGAGCGGGCCGGAGTGCCGCCCGCCGAGCCGCCGGAGCATCTCATCCGCGAGCCCGGCGGCTCACCACCGGACGAGAAGAGGGTCCGGAAGCAGAACAAGGACGTCCAGAGCAACGAGGGCAACGAGGGCAACGAGGACATCCAGAGCAACGAGGACATCCAGAACGAGGACAAGGAGAACGCGACCACGAGGGAGCTGGGACCGTCCCGTGGCTGAGACCCAGGTGCACGAGCGGGCCGCGGTGCGCGACACCGGCGGCGGACACCCGCCTGCCGGGAGCGGATCCGGCTCGGACTCCCTGTTCAAGAACGCCTACTTCCTCATGCTCAGCACCGGCGTCTCCGCGGTGCTCGGCCTCGGCTTCTGGCTGGTGGCCGCCCGCTACTACTCGGAGGACGCCGTCGGCCAGGGCTCGGCCGCGATCGCCGCGATGCGGCTGCTGGCCAGCATCACGGCGACCACGATGATCGGCGCGGTGGTCCGCTTCGTGCCGCGCGCCGGCCGCGAGACCGCCCGCCTGGTGTGGGGCGTGTACGGGGCGAGTTCCCTGGTCGTCGCCCTGGCCGCCGGGGTGTTCCTGCTGACCCTCGACCAGTGGGGCACCTCCTACGCACCGCTCGGCACACCGCTGGCCGGCGCGCTGTTCGTCGCCGCGTGCGTGGCCTGGGCGCTGCTCACGCTGCAGGACGGGGTGCTGACGGGGCTGCGCAAGGCGGAGTGGGTGCCGGCCGGGAACGCGGTGTTCTCCGTCGGGAAGCTCGTGCTGCTGGTGGTGTTCGCCGGCGCGATGCCGGTGCTCGGCATCTTCGTCTCCTGGGCCGTGGCGATCGCCTTCTCCACCATCCCGCTCGGCTGGCTGATCTTCCGCCGCCTGATCCCGCGCCAGGCCGCCGCCGACCGCGACCGGGAACCGCCCCGGCTGCGCGACATGGGCCGCTTCCTCGCCGGGGACTCGCTGGGTGCCCTGTTCAGCCTGGCGATGATCAACCTGCTTCCGGTGATGGTCGCCGTCCGCTTCAGCTCCGCGGAGAACGGCTACTTCTACGTGGCCTACACCGTCGGCGGCACGATGGAGTTCATGGCCATCAACATGGCCTCCTCCCTCACCGCCCACGCCTCGCACGACCCGCGCCAGCTCGCCGACGGAGTGCGCGGGGCGCTGCGCCGGATGACGCTGCTGCTGGTGCCGGTGGTGGGGGTCCTGGTGCTGTTCGCACCGCAGATCCTCACGCCGTTCAGCCCAGACTACGCCGAGCACGGCTCGACGGTGCTGCGGCTGCTCGCGCTCGGCGCGCTGCCCAGGGTCGTGGTGGAGCTGTACATCGGCGTGCTGCGCGTGCAGGGGCGCACGGGAGTGCTGGCCGCCCTGCAGGGGGCCATGTGCGTCCTGGTGCTGGGCAGCGCGGCGGTGCTGTTCACCCCGGCGGGGATCGCGGGCGCCGGCTGGGCGGTGCTGAACAGCATGACGCTGGTCGCGGTCGTCTCGGTGTTCGGCCTGCGCTCGGCGCTGCGCGCCCGCCCCGATGAGCTGCCTGTCGCAGCTGGGGCCTCCTCGCCCGGCGACGGCACCTACGGCACCCGTTGGGCCAAGCTCAACGCCACCGCCGGCTACGGCACCGGCTGGGCCCGCAGGGCCGCGTACGAGGAGGACACCGAGGACACGGTCACGCTGGTCATCGGCCACCCCGGCTACGAGCGCGAGGCCCTGCACTCGGACACGGTGGCGTTCATCGTGCGTCCCTCGGCATCGGTGGGGCGGGGGACGGACGACGACGCCCCTGCACCCGGTGGGCAGGAGAAGAGCAAGCCCGGGGCTGCCCGCTCGGCGGCGGCCGAGGGCGCGGACGGGGCGGACGGCACCGGTGAACGTCCGGAGCCTGCCGACGACGTACCGAGGGACGAGGCCGGCGAGGCAGCCGGTGCGCCCGCTGAGCCGGACGCCGACCAGCAGGACGGGAAAGCCGGGCGTGAGGAGCCGGGCAAGAACGACGAGCCTGTGGAGAACGAGGAACCCGACGAGGACGGCGAGCCGGGCCCCCTTCGCGGGGCGGAACAGCCTGCCAAGGACGCCCGACGAGGCAACCGGGACGAGACGCCGGCCCTCAGGGACGCCCGCCCGGCGCTCCGCGCCGACGCGCAGGCCCCCGAGCACCCTCGTTCCCCTTGGGACGTCGTACTGCCATCCGCCCCAGCCGCCGGCAGGCCCGCCGGAGCACCACCCGACGCCCCGTCAGTCGTGCCCGGGTTGGAGCGGCGAGGCAACACCGAGGTCAGCAGCCCACCGTGGGCCGGGCGGCAGGGGCCCGCGGGCCCGCAACCGGGCACCCCGCTCCCACCGCTCGTCGGTGCCTCCACCAATCGCCCCGGCACAGCACACCCCGCAGCGCCCGTGCCGCCGCCCGCCGAGGACCCCGACCGCCCGCTGAAGGGTCTCCTGTGGGCCCTCATCGGCCTCGCCACCCTCGTCTTCTGGTGGTCCGTGCGTGATCTGCCGTGGCTGCGAGGCGGCGGTGACAAGGAGCTGACCGGGCGTGAGCTGCTGGAGGGGATGCCGCTGCCGGCCCTGGGCGCCGGGGCGGTGCTGCTGCTCGTCTTCGTCGCCTCGGTCACCCTGTGCACCCGGGCCGACGCCCTGCTCACCCACAGCGCACTGGGCTCCGCCCTGCTCGCCCTGCACGCGGCACCCGCCGCCCTCGGCCGGGAACCGGCGCCGCTGGACGGTGCGTTGTACAAGAGGACGGCCGGCTCCCTCGCCGAGGCTCTCGGCCTGGACGGGCCCGGAACGCTGCTGCGCTGGGCGCCGCTCGTCTGCACACTGCTGTGCCTCGTCCCACTGTGGCTGCTGCTCGCCGGCGCGGGCGGGCGGCTGTCGTGGCCGGGACGGTGGGGGGTTCTGTATCTGATCGCGGTGGGCGGCTGGGTCTGGCGGGACGAGCTCGCGCCGCACACCCCGCTGCTGCTCGCCGTTCTCACCATGCTCGTCCTGCTCCTGCCGCTCGGCCGCGCCGCCGGGAGAGCCGTGGCGGGAGCCCTGCCGGACCGCCGGCGACCGAACGAACGATCCAGGGACTGATCAAGCGTCAAGAGCCGAATAGCAGGGGGGAACCACCGTGCGTCCGCCAACCACTCCACGCGAGAGATCCGCGCCCGAACCCGCGCCCGAACCCCCGCCGGACCGTGCGCCGGCGCCGGTCGTCCCCGGTGGGTCCGCCACGACGAGCACGGACCGGACACCTCCGTCCGCGGAGTCGTCCAGCCCGGCCCCTGAGCCCGTGACGGACCTGTCCGACCTGCCGCCCGCCTGGACCTGGCGCCGCGCCCGCGCTGCCTGGCCCGCGCTGGTGCTGCTGCTCGCGCTCGCCCTGTGGGCGTACGCGGTACGGCAGACGGATGTGTCGCGGCTCGACGACTTCGGGCTCGTCACCGCGCTCCACCCCAGCTTCTGGGCCGGTCTCGCCGTGCTCACCGCGGGCTTCTGGCTCACCGTGCGCGATCCGGGGCGTTCCCGCGTCTGGCCGGCCGCTTATGTGCTGGGGCTGCTGGTGATGGAGCGGGCCACCCAGGCCGTGCTCTACCCGACGCCGCTGTACGCATGGGCGTGGAAGCACGACGGCGTCGTCGAGCACCTGCTGACGGCCGGCGAACTGCAGGGCGCCGACCAGGTGGGCGACATGGCGGTGTACGACCAGTGGCCGGGCTTCTTCGCCGCGCAGGCGGCGCTGGTGCGGCTGCTGGGCGTGGACTCGGCCGCGATGTACATGGCCTGGTGGCCGCTGGTCTCCAGCCTGATGCTGCTGCTCCCGCTGCTGCTGATCTACCGCACCTTCACCGAGGACCGGCGGCTGATCTGGACCGCGGTGTGGCTCTTCTACGTGGCCAACTGGGTGGGGCAGGACTACTTCTCGCCGCAGTCGGTGGCGTTCGCCCTGCACCTCGGGGTACTGGCCGTGGTGCTGCGCCGCTACGGCCGCGCCGGCGGGGCGGATGACCGGCGCGGGCAGGCGCTGTGGACGGCGGCGATCGCCGTGATGGCGGTGACCGTCGTCATCTCCCACCAGCTCACCCCCGCCATGCTGGCCGCCACCCTGCTGGTGCTGTGCCTGCTCCGCCGCTACCGGGACTGGGTGCCGCTGGTCACCGTGGTGAGCATCTTCCTGGCCTGGTGTCTGACGGCCGCGCTGCCCTTCCTGTCCGCCGCATTGCCGGAGATGCTGCGCTCCGTCGGTGACGTGGGCGCCAATGTGTCCACCGGCTACGGCACCACCCCGACCGGCACCGGAGCGGTGGCGACCTCGTGGGCGGCGCGGCTGCTGTCCGGCTCGGTGCTGCTGCTCGGGGCGGTGGGCGTGTGGCGGCAACGGGTGCTGCGGCACCGGGCGTTGCCGCTGCTGCTGATCGCGGTGGCGCCGCTGCCGATGCTCGTGGCGAACAGCTACGGCAGCGAAATGATCTTCCGGGTGCTGATGTTCATGCTGCCCGGCGTGGTGTTCTTCGCCGCGGCGGCGCTGCTGCCGACGGTGCGCACCCTGGCCGGCGAGGCCCGCGAGCAGGAGACCGTACGCCTTGCCGCGCCGCGGCGGCGGGCCCTGGCGGTGGGCGGTCCGCTGGTCGCGCTGCTGGCGCTCACCCTGGCGTTCGTGCCGAGCTACTCGGGCAAGGACCGGATCAACTACTTCCCGCCCGAGGAGGTGGAGCTGGTCCAGCGGGTGTTCGACGAGGCCACCGAGGGCTCCCTGGTCGTCGCCGCCAACCGCAACTACCCGCTGGCGTACGCCTCGTACGGCAGCGTCGGCCACTACTGGTTCCTGGAGGACGAACGGCGTCACGTCGACGCGATCGTCGAGGACCCGGCCGCCACGCTCGCCCGCGACATGCGGGGCGTGGAGCGTCCCGGCCGCGCCTACTTCCTGTTCACCCAGGGCCAGGTGGCCGACTCGGAGATGAACGGGCAGATCGACGGGGCGCAACTGGAGCGCATACGGAAGTCGGTGGCCGGCTCGCCGCGGTTCCGGCTGGTGGCCGAGAACAACGCCGGAAGCGTCTACGAACTGCGTCAGGAAGGAGGTGCGGCGCGATGACCCCGCAGGAACTCGTGGTGCGGATGCTGCCGCCGTTCGGCGGCTGGCTGGCGCTCGCCGCGCTCGCCCTGCCCGGCGGATCGCCGCTGCGCGGCGCCGCGGTCGCCGTCTTCCTGGCGGCGGGGCCGGGCGCGGCCCTGGTGGGGCTGTGCGCGCCCGCGCTGCGGGTGCGGCCCGCGCAGGAGCCCGTGGAGCGGCGTGACCCCGGCTTCGCCCGCCGCTCCGATCTGCTGGAGCGGCTGATGCTGATCGTCTTCGTCAGCGTCGGCGCGGTGATGATCGTGGCGACCGTCCTGTTCGCCACCCACACCTTCACCGCGCAGCGGGTGCTGCTCGCCCTCACCGTGCTCACCACGCTCGCCGCGTTCTGCCCGCGGCTGCGGGCCTCGCCGCCGACGCCGAGTACGCCCAGGACAGGAAAGGGTTCCGCTCTGTGAGGTTTGCTCGTCCCTTTCGCCCCTTGCGTCCCTTTCGGTCTTTCAGGTCTCTCCGGTTTCCCGGGCGTGAGGCCGAAGGCCGGTACCGCAGGACGGACGCCGAGGACGCACCGGCCCCGCGGAAGGGGCCGGCGTCCCGGCGCCGGCGGCTGCTGATCACCTCCGTCGCGGTGGCCGGCGCGGTCCTGGCCGGCGCACTGGTGGTGCGGGAGGCCTCGGGGCCCTCCGGGTCCGGACCGGAGCCGTCCGCGATGGGCGAGGAGTGCCGGCCCACCGAGCTGCTGGAACCGCCGTGCGGCGCCTGGTTCGGCGCGTTCGTCCCGCACGAACGCGCCGACCTGGAGGAGAAGGTCGCGGCCTACGAGAAGCGGGTGGGCCGCAAGCTCGACATCGTGTACACGTACCACGACATGTCCCTGCCCCGGGGCAGCCGCCGGGAGGGGCAGTTGCTCACGCCGGAGGAGCAGCGCGTCGGCGAGGACCGCATGCTGCTGCTGTCCTGGGAGAGCAAGTGGTGGGGCGGCAGCAGGAAGCAGCAGCCGACGTGGAAGCAGATCGCCGACGGCGAGCTCGACGCGTCCGTCATCGACGTCCAGGCCCGCCGCATCAAGGAGTACGGCGACCGCACCGGCAAGAAGGTCTTCCTCTCCTTCGACCTGGAGATGGACACCCGCACCCCGGACAACGGCACCCCCGCCGAGTACGTGGAGGCCTACCGGCACATCCACGACCGGTTCCGCGAGCTGGGCGTCGACAACGTGGTGTGGACGTGGATCATCACCGGGTACCTTGGCCACGCCGAGCTGTTCCAGCAGATGTACCCGGGGGACGCGTACGTCGACTGGATCGGCTACAACCAGTACAACTACTACCGCTGCCACAACACCGGCTGGCAGAGCTTCGCCCGGACCCAGACGGCCACCCACGCCTGGATCCGCGAGAACATCTCCGACCGCAAACCGCTGATGCTCTCCGAGTTCGGCACGGCCAACGACACGTCCCGTCCCGAACGGCAGGCCGAGTGGTACGCCGAGGTGCCGGGGGTGCTGAAGCGGCTCGACGGGGTCAAGGCGGCCCTGCAGTGGAACTACCGCGACCCCGGCCCGCACTGCGATCTCGCCCTGGCCAACGACGAGGCCTGGGACAGCCTGCGCAAGGCGGCCGCCGACCCGTACCTCAACCAGCCGCATCCTGCGGAGTGACTGCGGCGGTTCAGCTCGGGCCGGGCCGGGCCGGGGCCGGTCCGACCCGACCCGCCGCCAACCGTGCGCCGGCCGCCAACAGTGCGCCGTCGGCCCGTCGTCAACGGTGCGCCGCCGGCCCGCCGCCAACCGTGCGCCGGCCGCCGGCCGCCGACGGTGCGCCGCCGGCCGGACCGGTGGTGGCCGGGTCAGCCCGCGAACTCCGGCCCGTGGACGGCCGCCCGCAGCCGCCGGTACCAGCGCCAGCCGATGGTCTTCACCCCGTCCCGGTACGGCGCGATGCGCGCCCCGCCGCCCGAGAGCCAGGTCCGCACATCGTCCACGGTGTGGGTGCGGCGGACGATCAGCCGGGCGATGCGGTAGCGCTCGTCCCGCTCCGAGCTGAGCGCGTGCCGCACGGCGGTCGCCGTCTCGTAGCCCGCCTGCGCCGCCATCGCCCGCACCCTCGGGCTGTTGTAGCCGTGCGGATAGGCGAGATGCGGCACGGCATGACCGAGGGTGTCCTCCAGCACGGCCCTGGAGTCGTACAGCTCGGCGCGCAGCTGCCGGCGGGTCAGGGTGTCCAGCTGGGCGTGGGTGACCGTGTGGCTGCCGACCTCCATCCCGGCCCGCTCCAGTTCCGCCGCCTGCGCCAGCGCCATCATCGGCGCGGGCGGCAGCAGACAGCGCCCGCCCGGGGTGAGCGCCCCGGTGGTGAGATACGCGGTGGCGGCCAGGCCGCGTGCGGCCAGCGCCTCGGCGGTGGGTCCCGGCAGATCGGCGAACCCGTCGTCGAAGGTCAGCAGCACCGGCCGGGGCGGCAGCGGCGCCCGCCCGGCAAGGTGTGCGGCGAGGGTGCTGATGGTGACGGGCGTGCGGCCGCTGTCCACGACGGCGTCGAGATGCGCGGCGAACTGCTTCGGCGAGACCGTGAACTCGGCGATCCAGTCCGGCGGATCGTCCATCACGGCGTGATAGAGGAACACGGGGATGGCCGCCGCCGGGCCGGACCCGGCCGTGCTCCCGGCTCTCGCCCCCGCTCTGCCCGCCACCGGTTCCCGCGGTGTCGTCGTCATCTCCGCCCCCTCGCGGCCGTCTTCCGCAGGGCCTGCCGGGCGCGCAGATAGCCGACCGGCCCGTAGAGCATGCCCCGGCGCTGCAGCCGGGACAGGCGCCGCGGCCAGGGATGGCTGCGGCTGTCGTGGTCCCCCGGAGCGGCCCCGCCGCCGTCGGTGTCCCGTACGGCGGTCAGCGCCCGTGCGTACGCCAGGCCGCGCGGCAGCCGGGCGAGGAAGGCGGGCAGCAGCGCGGGCCGGTTGACCAGGATCGCGGTGAGATAGGCGGTCAGTCCGGCGCCGTAGCCGTAGGCCTGGGTCTCCAGGTCCGCCCAGGTCTCCCGGTGGTGGTGCCACACCAGCGCCCGGGGCGTGTAGTGCAGCCGGTGCCCGTGGGCGAGGACGCGGACGAAGCCGTAGAGGTCGTCGCCGCCGCGTGCGGGCGTGCCGGCTCCGGTGGCCGGGTCGAAGCCGCCGACCGCGCGCAGCACCCCGGTGCGGAACGCCATGTTCGCCCCGGAGCCGAAACGCCCCGCCGTGAACGGGAACAGCGGCTCGTCGCGGGGCGGGGCGGCGGGATCGTACGTCGTCGGCGTGAAGCCCTTCGCGAAGCCGCCGTGGCTCTCCAGCAGCACCTGGGCCGGGGTGCGCAGCCGGGCCGGCAGGATCAGGCCGGTGACGCAGCCCAGGCGCGGGTCGGCGGCGAAGGGGACGGTGAGTTCGGTGAGCCAGCGGGGATCGGCGATGACGTCGTCGTCGGTGAAGGCGACCACCTCGCCCCGGGCCACGGCCAGCCCCGCGTTGTGGGCGACGGCGAGCCCGGGAACCGGCTCGCGGACATAGCGCACGCGCTCCCCGTACTTCCGGTGCACCAATTCTTTTGTCTCGTCGGTGACGGGCGCGTTGTCGACCACCACGATCTCGAAATGCGGGTGGTCCTGGGCGAGCAGCGAGTCCAGCGCACGGGCCAGCTGCCCGGTCCGCTCCCGGGTCGCCACCACGACCGAGGCGTGCAGCGGTGCGGCGTCGCGGGCCGGGGCCCGCTCGCTCCAGGAACCCCCGGACCCGGCGAGCACCCGCCGCGCGGCCGACGTCAGCACCGCCCGCGGATCGGCCCCCTCCGGCACCCGCTCCAGGAACGTTCCGGCCGGCACGCCCTCCCGTCTGACCAGCACGAACACCTCGCCGGCGGTGACCGGTGGGCTGCCCGGTCCGGGCCGGAGCGTCGCCTGTTCACCCTCGCCCAGATCCACCTCGGCGACCTGCACCGCTCCGATGGACAGGAACCTCCGGATCTCCTCCTGCGTACGCGATGCACGAAACATCGACGATGTGCGCGATGTGCGCGATGTGCGGGACATGAACCCTCCCCCTCCTCATGACCCCCTCGTCACCGGCGGCGGCCGGCGCGCAGCCGTCCCGCGCCGCGCAGCCGTCCCGCGCCCCGCAGGGCACGCGAGGCCAGCGACGCCACCCGCGGGTGGTCGCGGACGAACGCATGGGCGCGGCGCACCGGTTCGCGGCTCAGCCAGTGCAGGGCGGCACCCGCACCGGGACGCAGCGCCGCCCCCTCGTAGACGGCGAGTTCACCGGTCTTCAGCGAGTCCTTGTACTCGGCGGGGCCGCGCCCCATGTCGAGCAGGCCGATGCCCTCGGCCGCCGCCGCCTCGGCCATCCGCAGGTGCAGCACCAGACCCGGCGAGTACTTCGCGAACGCCGGGTCGTACGCCGGGAACCAGCAGGACAGCACGGACGACGAGCGCAGCCCGAAGTGCGCGGCCACCGGCCGCCCGTCGGCGTACAGGACCGACAGCGTGCCCGTGCACTCGGGCGCACGGGTCCCGGCGAGCCGGCCGACCAGCCGGGTGATCCACTCCTGGGCGAACCGGTCGCGCCGCCCCGTCCTGCGGTACTGCGCCGACTTCCACTCCATCAGCGTGCGCAGCACCGCCGGGTCGCGTTCGTCGAACACGAACCGCACGGGTCCGACCTGGCGGCCCAGCCTGCGCTCCTTGGCCAGCGTGGTCTTCAGGAACTTCGGCGACTGGGTGCGCAGCACCGACTCGTAGGTGTCGTAGCCCTTCGCCACGTCGATGACGAAGGTGGCGTGCTCCTCGGCCGCGTACGGCAGGAAGAGCCGCTGCTCGGGCTCCAGGTTGTCGAAGGCGAAGGTCGACACCGAGCAGGCCCGCAGCAGTTCGGCGGTGTCCTGGACCAGGCCCGGACGCAGGATGGCGCCCTGGCAGTCCGACACCCCGAGCCCGATGGCCCGTCCCTGGCCGAGCGGCCCGCGTTCGAACGGCAGGAAGCCGGCCGGTTCGGTCCCCTCGTACAGCACCGCCACCCGGGCGCCCGGCCGCACCAGGCCCACCGCCGCGGTGAACTCCGGTTCCATGAACGGGTTGCGCGGTAGCTCGGCGGCCGCGCGCAGCTCCCGCCAGCGTTGCCGCTCCCCCTCGCCGAGATCCTCCGGCCTCAGTACGTGCACACGTCCACTGCTCACCTGACCCCCCGATCAAGTCCCCCCTGGACACTTGGAAGGTACCGCCCGGGAGGGCATGGACGGTAGGTAGCAGACCATCTTGTTGCCAAGCGGTGCACAAGCCATGGGGTACGGGCGTACCGGACGGCGGTGAGAAGCACCGGCGTGTTGTCCGTATTCTCTGATCATGGCCGCACCCACCGCATATTCACTCATCGCCACCGACCTGGACGGGACGCTGCTGCGCGGCGACGACACCTTGTCCGCCCGGTCCCTCGCAGCGCTCGCGCGGGTGGCGCGGGCCGGTGCCCGGCACCTCGTGGTGACGGGCCGCCCGGCCCCCCGGGTGCGGCCCCTGCTGGAGGCCCTCGGCTGCACGGGGCTCGCCGTGTGCGGACAGGGTGCGCAGGTGTACGACGCGGGCGCGGACCGGCTGGTGTGGTCCGTCACCCTGGACCGGGAACTGGCGGAGACCGCGCTGGGCAAGATCGAGGCCGAGGTGGGGGAGGTCTACGCGGCGGTCGACCAGGACGGCGTGGACGGGCTGACCCTGATCGAGCCGGGCTACCGGATGCCGCACCCCACGCTGCCCGCCGTGCGGGTCGGCCGGCGCGACGCGCTGTGGACCCGGCCGATCAGCAAGGTGCTGCTGCGCCACCCCGAGCTGACCGACGACGAGTTGGCGGCGACCGCCCGTGCGGTGGTCGGTCCGCTCGCCACGGTGACCATGTCCGGGCCGGGGACCGTGGAGCTCCAGCCGTGTGGTGTGACGAAGGCGACAGGGCTGGCGCTGGCGGCCGAGCGGCTCGGGCTGGGCCCGGAGCGGACGCTGGCGTTCGGTGACATGCCGAACGACATCCCCATGTTCGACTGGGCGGCCCGGGGCGTCGCCATGGCCAACGCGCACCCGGAGCTGAAGGCGGTGGCCGACGAGGTCACCACGACGAACGAGGACGACGGCGTGGCCGTCGTCCTCGAGCGTCTGTTCCCGGAGACCGGGTGCCACCTGCCCCAACAGGTGCCGGCCCGGTGCGATTCCGGATTCGCGTCCTCGTCCGCCGAGAGGACGCTTCTGTCGTCCCAGTAGGGAATCTCAGCAGCGTCCCGGTGGGCGGTCGGCGGCTCCCCAAAGCCGTCCGGGCCCTCCGGGGGTGGGTCCTCGGCTCAGTACGCGCCGAAGACGTTGTCGATGGAGCCGTAGCGGTCGGCGGCGTAGTTGCAGGCCGCCACGATGTTCGCGACCGGGTCGAACGGGTCGAAGGCGGTGCCCGGCACGTGGTAGGCCGCGAAGGTCGGGTCGATGACCTGCAGCAGGCCCTTGGACGGGGTGCCCTTGGCGGCGTTGGAGTCCCAGTTGTTGATGGCGTTCGGGTTGCCGGACGACTCGCGCATGATGTTGCGGTAGATGCCGTCGTAGGAGCCCGGGATGCCATGCTGCTGCATGATCGACAGCGCCTCGCGGATCCAGCCGTCGAGGTTGTTCGGGTACGCCGTCGAGGTGGCGGCAGCCGGGGCGGCGGCCGGGGCCGCGGAGGCGCTGGTGGCGCCGATGAGCGGCAGGGCGAGCACGGCGGCGCCGGTGCCGGCGACGGCGAGGGTACGGGCGAGACGGCGGCCGCCGAAGCGGCGGGTCATACCGGTTGCAGGCATGTTCGTGTGTCCTCTCCTACGCCTGCGAGGTGAGCTGTCGGGTTCGGGCTGGGAGAGTGCCCGGCCGTGCCCCTTCGGGCATGGCTTCACCCCTAGCCGTTCCGGACGGATGTCCGGCCCGGCGACTTACCTGGGTCCCCCGCTCCTGCCGTGCGTGAGTGATCGACGATCGGTGGTGCGGGCGGCGGCAGGATTCGGCGTCCGCCCGGCAGGCCGGGAACGTATGCGAGAGCACATGTCAGGAACAAGTGCGGTCATCACAGAAGTGGTCATTTGATCTTGCCCTGGGGTGATTTGCGCACTTGATCCTTTGCTGGCGCCAAGGGTCAACTCCGGTGCGGGGATGGGGAGAAGGGGCGCGGACGGGTGTGGGGGTGGTGAGGTTCCAGGCGTGAGGCACTTCACTGAGGGGGTGGGGTGGGAGCATATTTCGTCAAGAGGAATTCGCCTGGTAATTGCGGCAAATCGGGCACCGAGGCGGGCAGGATGGTGGGTGTGGCGATGTGAGGTGCTCGGTGGTGCGAGGTGGAGTGCTCGGCAGGGGGCCCGTGGGGGCCCGACAGGGCGGAATGGGGTGCTCGGTGATGCTCCGTGATGCTCCGTGGGACGCGTTGTGATCAAACCATCAGGAATGCGGCGGTGTGATCCGGTCGGCCCCGGCGGGTAACCCCGGGCGCTGGTGGTGATCGAAACGTGACCGGATACGCTGACTTGAGTGGCGACAGCGACCTATCGACAAACCGTGTAATCGGCAGTAGACACCAGCAGACAGGAGACCCCTCGTGACCGTCGTCGGGCCGTTCGGGCTGAGCGTGCGGGACCAGGCTCTCGAAGCCGATGTCCAGGCCGGATTGACGGCTGTCGAGGAAGGGCTGCTCGAGGCCACCAAGAGCGAGGTGCCCTTCATCACAGAGGCCGCGCAGCATCTGGTGCGGGCCGGGGGCAAGCGATTCCGGCCACTGCTGGTGATGCTTTCCGCACAGTTCGGTGACCCGTACGCGCCGGGGGTCGTGCCGTCGGCGGTTGTGGTGGAACTCACTCACCTCGCCACGCTGTACCACGACGACGTGATGGACGAGGCGGCCGTGCGGCGCGGCGTTGCCAGCGCGAACACGCGGTGGGGCAACTCGGTGGCGGTGCTCACCGGCGACTTCCTCTTCGCGCGGGCCTCGCACATCCTGGCCGACCTCGGGCCGGAGGCGGTGCGGGTGCAGGCCGAGGCGTTCGAGCGGCTGGTCACCGGGCAGATCCTGGAGACGGCCGGGCCGCAGGACGGGCGGGACCCCGTCGACCACTACCTGGACGTGCTCGGCGGGAAGACCGGGTCGCTGGTGGCCGTGTCCTGCCGGTTCGGGGCGATGATGTCCGGTGCCGACGAGACGGTGGTGGACGTCCTGACCCAGTACGGCGAGCGGCTGGGGGTCGCCTTCCAGCTGGCGGACGATGTGCTGGACATCGCCTCGGACTCGCACGAGTCGGGGAAGACGCCGGGGACGGATCTCCGGGAGGGGATCGCCACGCTGCCGGTGCTGCGGCTGCGGGAGCGGGCGGCACAACTGGGGCTGGCGGAGGATCTGGCGCTGTGCGAGCTGCTGGACTCCGACCTCACGGATGACGCACGGCACGCCGAGGCGCTGCGTCTGCTGCGGGCGCACCCGGCGCTGGAGCAGGCCCGCCGCGACACGGTCCGCTTCGCCGAGGAGGCGCGGGCGGCCCTGGCCCCCCTCCAGGAATGCGACGCCAAGGCAGCCCTCGAGCAACTCTGCGACGCGGTCGTCCACCGCGCCGGCTGACCCCCGGTGGGGTGCGCTTTCTTCCTGCCTGCGGGCCGGCGGGGGTCCCCGTGGCCATGCCTGCGGCGCAACCGCGGCCCCGGTGGGGGTGCGCGTAGCGCCCACGCCGGGTGGGTCAGTCGGGGCCGGGGTGGTGGTGTCCGTCCTCGGTCTGGCGCGGAATCAGTCGCCTTTTGGGCACTGGTGCGGACCTGCCGGCCGCTGCGGGCGGACACCACCACCCCGACCCCTCCCCGCCGCGCGCGTCCGCGGCCGCCCACCCCCGGTGCCCTGCTGAGCGCCGTGCGCGGCTACCGCCTCGCTGCGGGCGACCGCGCCCGCCCGACCGCGGGCACCTGCGGCCGCGTCACTACGGGCAGTCGTGCCGCCTAGGTGTGCTGTCCCGGGACGTTGGTGACACGCGTGCTGGGTGCTTGAACGGGTGAGGGCCTTCTGGGTTCGGTGT